>NZ_JBEXKX010000030.1:0-122729 GCF_040609695.1 Amycolatopsis sp. NPDC004625 | reverse complement strand
ATACCCCCCCCCCCCCTCGGGGGGGGGGCCCCCCAACCCCCCCCCCCCCCGGCGTGTGTGTGTGCCGCGGGCGTTACCCCCCCCACAACCCCCCCACGACCAGCCACGGCAGGCTTGTCAGCGGAGCGAGAAGGTTGCCAGGTTCACCGGGCCGTCGAAGGTCAGGTAGACGTCGTGCCGTCCGCTCGCCTTGGCCAGGGCCGCCGTCACCGTCGTGTAGGCGTAGTGGTCGCCGGTGGCCGCCACGGCCGCCGTGCCCAGCACCCGGCCGGTCGGCGAGTCCAGGCGGATCGTGACCTGCGACGACGCCGGTGCGGACACCGAAGCCGAGAACCGCGCCGGGCCGTTCAAGGCCACGTTGCGGTAGGCCACCCAGCTGCCGGCCGCGGCGGCGACCGAGGTCCCCGAAATCTTCGACGTGTCCGTCAGGGTCGTGCCGGAGTAGTCGTCGAAGTTCTGGGCCTGGGTCGGCCGGCTCAGGTCGCGGGGCAGGGCCGGCTCTCCCGGCACGTAAACCCGCTGCGGGGCCGAGAGTTCGGCGGCGTTGCGGCCCACCGAGAACTCGTACACCCCCGCCGCCACCACGGACCGGTCGCGCGAGACGTCCCAGGCCGCCAGGTCCGCCACCGGCACCTCGAACCGCACCGTGCGGGTTTCCTTCGGCCCCAGGGTCAGCTTCGAGAAGTCCCGCAGCCGCTGCACGCCTGAGTTCTTGGAGTAGAGCTGGACGACGTCGGACCCGCTGCGGGCGCCGGTGTTCGTCACGTCGACGCTCACCTTGACCTTCCCGCCGGCCTGGGCGGCACGCACGTTGCCGTACCGGAAGCTCGTGTAGCTCAGCCCGTAACCGAACGGGAACAGCGGCTTCCCGCGGTAGTACTGGTAGGTCATCCCGGTCTTGGCGATGTCGTAGTCCAGGATGCCCGGCAGCCCCGCGTCGGAGGCGTACCACGTCTGCGTCAGCCGCCCGCTCGGGTCCTGGTCGCCGAAGAGGACGTCGGCGACCGCGTGCCCGGTTTCCTGCCCGGCGTGGCTGGTCCACAGGATGCCGGGCACGGACAGGCTGTCCCACCCGGTCGTCGGGTAGCTGTTCTCCACCACGACGATCGTGTGCGGGTTCGCCTTCTGCACCGCCTCGACCAGCGCCCGCTGCGCCGGGGCGAGCTCGGTGCTCGTGCGGTCGTTCGCCTCGCGGCCGTTGATGAACGGCATGCTGCCGACCACGACCACCGCGGTGTCGGCGTCCTTGGCCGCGGCGACCGCGCTGCCGACGCCGCTGCTCAGCACGTCACGGCCGAACTTCGTCGCGTGGGCGGCGTCCGGGGACGAGATCGTCAGGACGCCGTCGGTGCCGACGACGGCGAACTTGTTCGGGCCGAACCACGGCTCGTTCACCTCGTTGCCCGCGTACTCGAGCACGTAGCTGCCGTCCGCCTGCGCGTCGAGCTTCAGCTGCTGCTGGACGAACCAGCCGGCCGGCTGGTCGACGTCGTTCACCAGCGCGCCGCCGGAGTAGCTGAGGAACTTGCCGTTGGCGGCCGCGCGCAGGGTGTTCTTGCCCGCGCCCCAGTCGTAGACGTCGAAGGATTCTGCGGTGCCGGCGACGGTTCCGCCGGCGGTGACCTTGCCGGTGGTCGCGGGGGCCGTCAGGTACCGGCCGGTCGAGAGGTCCTTCAGCGCGACCCGGTCGACGCCTTCGGACGACGCGACCTGGCCCGCCGCGCCGAGCCGCTCCCGGATGCCCTGGACCGGGGTGACCTTGTACTGCATCGCGCCGGCGTACCAGTCTTCGTACAGCGTGTTCGACAGCGGGCCGACGACGGCGATCTTCTTGTTCTTCGCGGCGTTCAACGGCAGCGCGCCGGCGTTGTTGCGCAGCAGCACCATCTGCGCGTCGGCGGTCTTGCGGGCCAGGGCCTGGTGTTCGGGCGAGCCGATGACGGCCGGGGTGATCTTCGCGTACGGGTTGCGGCCCGGCGGGTCGAACTCGCCGAGCCGGAACCGCAGCGAAAGCAGGTGGCGGTCGGCGTTTTCGACGTCGGCCATCGCCAGGAAGCCCTTGGCCAGCGCCTCCTTGACCGCGGCGACGGTGATCGAGCCGTCGGTGTCGTTGTCGGTGAAGCTGTCGAGCCCGGCCTTGATCGCCGCCGCGTCGCCTTCGGCCTTGGTGGCGTAGTACTTCTCGGAGTTGACCAGGTTGGACGGCGCGCCGGCGTCGCTGACGACGGCGATGTCCTGCGGCGCCCAGTTCCGCAGCGCGCCGTCGAGGTCCGGGCTCACGTGGTTGGGCCGCCCGTTGACCAGGTTGTACGACGGCATGACGGCGTTGGCCGCGCCCGCCTGCAGCGGGATCTTGAACGCCTGCTGGTCGTAGTCGTGCAGGATCTTCGGCGGCACCGAGGAATTGCTCGTGTCGCGGTTGACCTCGTTGTTGTAGGCCAGGAAGTGCTTCAGCGTCGGGGCGGCCTGCAGGTACCGGGGGTCGTCGCCCTGGATGCCGCGGCCGTAGGCCACCGCGAACTCGCCGGTGAGGTAGGGGTCTTCGGAGTAGCCCTCCTCGTTGCGGCCCCACCGCGGATCGCGCAGCAGGTTGACCACCGGGGCCCAGAGGTTGAGGCCCCACAGCGTCGGGTTCCGGGCGTTGAAGCCGCGGGCCTCCTGCCCGACGGCCGCGCCGACCTGCTTGACCAGCGCCGGGTCCCAGGTGCTGGCCAGGCCGATGGCCTGCGGGAAGACCGTGCCGTCCGCCTTGACGACGGCGCCCTTGTTGTCGTAGTCGGTCGACCAGGCCACGCCGTGCAGGGCCTCGGTGCCCGTCTTGAACACGCCGATGCCGAGCCGCGGGATGGCCGGCTCGTACTGGTGCAGCAGGGAGATCTTCTCGTCCGCCGTCAGCCGGGACAGCAGGTCGTCGATCCGCGTGGCCAGGGACAGGGACGGATCGCGGAACGGCGGTGGCGGCGCCGCGAGCGCCGGCGAAGGGGCCAGCAGCAGGGTCGCGGCCACCGCCGGGACGAGGGCACGGCGGAACAGGGACTTGCGCACGGACGGCCTCCGGAATCGTCGAATCGTTTCGACGGCGCGGCGCGGAACATTCGCGTCGAAGGGTGGGAGCCTGACGACTATTACAGCCGTGTGAGCACGAGGTCAAGAGTTCCTGGGAACGCTCCCAGACGGCCCCGCCGATCGGCGGAAACCCCGCGCTGAGCTGCAAGAAGAACCGCCAGCAGGCAGTTTCGACGAATTCGACGCCGAGGCCGGTTGTCGAATCCGAATCGAATACGTACGAACGGCGAATGGCGCTTGTGTTTCCGGCCGGTGTCACCTACCTTCGTGCCATCGTCGATGCGCTTCGACACCGACGCACTCCTCCCCCGTGCCCCAGGAGGCCGCCCGTGGTCACGATCAACGACGTCGCCAACGCGGCCGGGGTCGCCCCCAGCACGGTGTCGTACGTGATCAGCGGCAAGCGTTCGATCTCGCCGAAGACCCGGCGGCTGGTCGAGGACAGCATCCGCAAGCTCGGGTACCACCCGCACGCCGGGGCGCGGGCGCTGGCCAGCAGCAAGACCAACGTGCTCGCACTGGTTGTGCCGCTGCGCACGGACCTCAACGTCGCCGTGGTGATGGAGTTCGTCGCCTCGGCGGTCACCGCGGCCCGCGCGCACGACCACGACCTGCTGTTGCTCACGAAGGACGAAGGACCCGCTGCGCTGCAACGGGTGGCGTCGTCGGCGATCGCCGACGCGCTGATGGTGATGGACGTCGAAACCGCCGACCCGCGGGTGCCGATGCTGCTGGCCCTCGACCTGCCGGTGGTGCTCATCGGCGTGCCGGACCACCCGGCCGGGCTCAGCTGCGTGGACCTCGACTTCACCGCGGCCGCCTCGGCGTGCGTCGCGCACCTGGCCGACCTCGGCCACCGCTCGATCGCGCTGATCGGCCCCTCCCCCGCCGTCTACCGCCGCGGCACGAGCTACGCGACGCGGTTCCTGCGCGGTTTCGACGAAGCCGCGAAGAGCCGTGACGTGCGCGCGGCTTCCCGGTCGTGCGCCCATTCCTACGAAGCGGTGAGCGCCTGCCTGGACGACCTGCTCGCCACCGACCCGGGCCTGACCGGCCTGGTGGTGCACAACGAGGCCGTGCTGCCCGGGCTGCTGTCGGACCTGCGCCACCGCGGCCTGCGGGTGCCCGAGGACATCTCGGTCATCGCCGTGTGCCCGGACAGCATGGCCGAGCAGCACGCGGTCGCGCTGACCAACGTGGCCATCCCGGCCGAAGAGGTCGGTACCCAGGCCGTCGAGATGACCATGCGCCGGCTCGCCGGCCACACCACCCCGGAGGTCCGGCTGCTCGGGCCCCGCCTCACCCGGCGCGAGAGCACCGCCTCGCCGCGCTCCTAGAACCCGGTTCTGCTCCGCCGCCGAAGGAGAATCACCATGTCCTTGGTTCGACGCGCCCTCGTACTGTCCGCCGGCGCCGCGCTGCTGGCCGCCTGCAGCCCCAGCCCGGCGCCGTCCGCCCCGGCCGGTTCCGGCGCCCCGGCCGCCACGTCGATCACCGAACTCGACTACTACGCCGACGAGCAGGGTTCCGCCGCCTGGCAGAAGATCCTCGACACCTGCGCCGCGCAGACCGGGATCAAGATCGAGCGCCAGAAGGTGCCCACGGCCCAGATGCTGCCGAAGGTGCTGCAGGGCGCCAGCTCGAAGACGCTGCCGAACCTGCTGTTCACCGACAACCCGACGCTGCAGCAGGTCGCCGCCACCGGCGCGCTGACCCCGCTGGACGGCTACGGCATCACCACCGACGGCTACTACCCGAGCATCGTCAAGGCCGGCACCTACCAGGACAAGGTGTACGGGGTCGCGCCCGGTGTCAACGGCCTCGCGCTCATCTACAACAAGGACCTCCTGCAGGCCGCGGGCGTGCAGCCGCCGAAGACCTGGGACGAGCTGAAGGCCGCGGCGGCGAAGCTGACCAAGGACGGCAAGTACGGCCTCGCCTTCTCCGCCGTCCCCTCCGAAGAGGGCACCTGGCAGTTCCTGCCGTTCTTCTGGAGCAACGGCGCCGAACTGGCGCAGCTGGACTCCCCGCAGGCGGCGCAGGCGATGCAGTACGTGACGGACCTGGTGACCTCCGGTTCGGCGTCGAAGTCCGTGGTGACCTGGAACCAGAACGACGTCGCCGACCAGTTCGTCGCCGGCAACGCGGCGATGATGGTCAACGGGTCGTGGAACATCGCCCGGCTCGACGAGCAGAAGTCGCTGCACTACGGCGTGGTGCCGATCCCGGTGCCGCAGGCCGGCGGCAAGCCGGTGGTCGCGCTCGGCGGCGAGGTCGGCACCGTGCCGGTCACGAACGGGCCCGGTCAGCAGGCCGCCGGCAAGGTGCTCTCCTGCATCCTGTCCGAGTCAACGATGGTCGAGTGGAGCAAGGCGCACGCCTACATCCCGTCGAAGACGGCGGTGGCGCAGAAGTTCGGCACCGGGCAGCCGGCGATGCAGGCGTTCGTCGACGAGGTCGGCACCGCCCGCTCCCGCACCGCCGAGCTCGGCGAGAAGTACCCGAAGGTCTCGCAGGCGCTGGCCGACGCGCTGCAGGCGGCGCTGACCGGGAAGACCCCGGTCGACCAGGCCCTCAAGGCCGCGCAGCAGACGAGCGGATCGTGACGCTCGCCGCCGCCCCGACGGTTTCGGCACCGCCTCGGGCGAACCGGAAGTCCCGCCGGGACAACCGGTTCGCCGCGTGGGCGTTCCTGGTGCCCGCGCTGGCCTACGTCGTCGTGTTCTTCGGCTACCCGCTGGCCGCGAACCTGGTGATGAGCACGCAGAACTACACGGTGAAGTCGTTCTACACCGGCGAAGCACCCTTCGTCGGCTTCGCGAACTACTCGGCCGTGCTGAACAACCCGCTGTTCTCGACGGCGGCGCTGAACACGGTGCTGTTCACCGCCGGTTCGCTGGTCTTCCAGTTCGGCATCGGCCTGGCGCTCGCGGTGTTCTTCAACGGCCGGTTCCTCGGCAGCGCGCTGCTGCGGTCGCTGCTCCTGCTGCCGTGGCTGCTGCCGCTGGTGGTCAGCGGCGCGGTCTGGCGGTGGATGTTCGACCAGGACCACGGCGTGCTCAACGCGGGCCTGCGGTTCGCCGGGCTCGACGCGGTGCCGTGGCTGAGCAGCACGAGCTGGGCGCTGCCGGCGGTGATCCTGACCAACATCTGGATCGGCATCCCGTTCAACCTGGTGATCCTGCACGGCGGGCTGCGCGCGATCCCGGCGTCGCTCTACGAAGCCGCCGAGCTGGACGGCGCCGGGGCCTGGCAGCGGTTCCGGCACGTCACCTGGCCGCTGCTGCGGCCGGTCACCGGGATCGTGCTCATGCTCGGGCTGGTCTACACGATCAAGGTGTTCGACGTGATCATGGTCGTCACCGGCGGCGGCCCGGCCAACGCCACGCAGACGCTGACCACGTGGTCCTACCGGCTGTCCTTCCAGGACTTCGCGTTCGGGCAGGGCGCGGCGGTCGGCAACGTCCTCATCGTGGTGGCGACGGCCTTCGGGCTGCTGTACCTGCGCTCGGCGAAGGCGACCCTGGCGGAGGCGGCATGAGGGTCTCGGGCCGGACCGTCTTCGGGGTCCTGATCGTCGCGGTGCTGCTGTTCCCGCTCTACTGGATGGTGAACGCCTCGCTGCAGCCCAGCGGCGCGCTGCTGCGCCCGGACCCGGCGTTCTTCCCCACCGGCGGCACCCTGGACGGCTACCGGAAGGCCCTCGCCACGCAGGGCCCGAACCTGCTCTCCAGCGTCGTCGTCGCGGCCGGGACGGTGCTCGTGTCGCTGGTGGTCGCGGCACCCGCGTCGTACGCGCTGGCCCAGCTCAAGGTGCGCGGCGGCCCGGTGCTGGTGTTCGTGCTGCTCATCGTGCAGATGATCCCCGGCATCGTGATGGCCAACGCGCTCTACACGGTGTTCAGCAACCTCGGGCTGATCGACAACTACCTCGGGCTGGTGCTCGCCGACTCGACCGCGACCATCCCGTTCGCGATCCTGCTGCTGCGGGCGTTCATGATCTCCGTGCCGAAGGAGCTCACCGAAGCGTCCCGGGTGGACGGGGCCGGCTACTGGCGGACGTTCTTCTCGATCATCCTGCCGGTCAGCCGCAACGCGCTGGTCACCGCCGGGCTGTTCGCGTTCCTGTTCGCCTGGGCGGACTTCCTGTTCGCCGTCACCCTCACCACCGGGCAGTCGTTCGAGCCCATCACCGTGGGCATCTACCGGTTCGTCGGCAACCAGTCCGCCGACTGGAACGGGATCATGGCCACCGCCGTCCTCGCCGCGGTCCCCGCGGCCGTCCTGCTCGTGGTCGCCCAGCGCTACGTCGTCGCCGGGCTGACCAGCGGCGCCGTCAAAGACTAAGGAGTCCGCTTGATCGCCACGACCGAAGACGGCCGCTCGCTCGAAGTCAGCGTGCGGCACGAGGTGCTGCGCATCGAGCCGTGGGGCGAAGGCAGCCTGCGCGTGCGCGCCGGACGGCACCGCATCCTCGACGACGTCCCGGGAGCGCTGCTGCCCGCGAAGCCGTCGGCGGCGTTCGCGGAGGCGTCCGGGCGGTCCGGCCGGGTGGTCAACGGCGGGCTGACCGCGATCGTCGAGATCGCCGACACCGACACCGGGATCGACGCGCAGCTCAGGTTCGTCCGCACCGACACCGGCGAGGAGCTGCTGGCCGAGCAGCGCGCGCACTTCTGGTGGCCGGGCGCCCGGCTGTTCATGCCGTCGCGCAACGGCTACGGCCGGCTCGAACAGCGCTTCAGCGCCTACGACGACGAGCGGCTCTACGGGCTCGGGCAGCACACCCACGGCCGGCTCGACCAGAAGGGCCTGGTGCTCGACCTGGTGCAGCGCAACGCCGAGGTGTCGGTGCCGTTCCTGCTGTCCAGCCGCGGCTACGGGTTCCTGTGGAACAGCCCCGCCGTCGGCCGGGTCGAACTGGCGGAGAACGGCACCCGCTGGGTCGCCGACGACGCGCGTCAGCTCGACTACTGGATCACCACCGGCGACGGGCCGCGCCAGATCCTGAGCCACTACGCCGACGCGACCGGGCACGCGCCGATGCTGCCGGAGTGGGCGGCCGGGTTCTGGCAGTCGAAGCTGCGCTACCGCACCCAGGAGGAGCTCCTCGCCGTCGCCCGGGAGTACCACTCGCGCGGGCTGCCGCTGTCGGTGATCGTGGCCGACTTCTTCCACTGGACGCACCTCGGCGACTGGAAGTTCGACACCGCGGAGTGGCCGGACCCGGCCGGGCTGGTGCGCTCGCTGGCGGAACTCGGCGTCAAGCTGATGGTGTCGGTGTGGCCGTCGGTGAGCCCGCTTTCGGAGAACTACCGCGAGCTGCACGAGCAGGGCCTGCTGGTGGCCGCCGAAAGCGGCGTCCCGGCGCACGCGCCCTGGAAGGACAAGGGGTTCGGCGTCGAGATGCCGGTGGCGTTCTACGACGCGACCAACCCGGAGGCGCGGCGGTTCGTCTGGAGCAAGGTCAAGGAGAACTACTACGACCTGGGCGTGCGCGCGTGGTGGCTGGACGGCGACGAACCGGAGATCCAGCCGGGCCACCCGCACAACCTCGGCTTCCACGCCGGCCCGGGCGCGGAGGTGTTCAACCTCTACCCGCAGGCGAACGCGCAGACGTTCCACGACGGCATCCGCGCCGAGGGCGACGACGAGGTGGTGCTGCTGTCCCGGTCGGCGTGGGCGGGCAGCCAGCGCTTCGGGGCGGCGCTGTGGTCCGGTGACATCGGCGCGACGTGGGACTCGCTGCGGACGCAGGTCCGGGCCGGGCTCAACGTGGCGCTGGCGGGAATCCCCTGGTGGACGACGGACATCGGCGGCTTCCACGGCGGCGACCCGGCGGCGCCGGAGTACCGCGAGCTGATGGTCCGGTGGTTCTCCTACGGCGTGTTCTGCCCGCTGTTCCGGCTGCACGGTTTCCGCGACCCACGGCCGGCGTTCGGGCCGGGGATGACCGGCGGGCCCAACGAGGTCTGGTCGTTCGGCGACGCCGCGTACGAGTCGATCACGGCGTCCCTGCGCCTGCGGGAGCGGCTGCGGCCGTACCTGATGGAGCAGATGCGCGTGGCGCACGAGCAGGGCGTCCCGCCGATGCGCCCGGTGTTCGTCGACTTCCCGGCGGACCCGGCGGCCTGGGACGTCGACGACCAGTTCCTGCTCGGGCCGGACCTGCTGGTGGCGCCGGTGCTCGAACCGGGGGTCACGGCCCGGCGGGTGTACCTGCCGGCCGGGGCCGCCTGGACGGACGCGGTGACCGGAACCCGGCACGACGGCGGCGGGTGGATCGAGGCCCCGGCCCCGGCCGAGCGGATCCCGGTGTTCCTCCGCGACGGGGCGCAGCTGCCGATCCGCGGGGACTAATGTGGACCCGTGAGTCCAAAGCTGACCCCGAAGGGCGCCGCGACGCGGCAGCGGATCGTCGAAGGCGCCGCGGCGGAGATCCGCGAGCGCGGAGTCGCCGTCACCACGCTCGACGACGTCCGGGCGCGGACGGGGACCAGCAAGAGCCAGCTGTTCCACTACTTCCCGGCGGGCAAGGAAGAGCTCCTGCTGGCGGTGGCGCGGTTCGAGGCGGACCAGGTCCTGGCGGTCCAGCAGCCGCAGCTCGGCCGGCTGACGTCGTGGGCGGCGTGGCGGCGCTGGCGCGACACGGTCGTCTCGCACTACGACAGCCGTGGTCAGCACTGCCCGCTGAACGTGCTGATCTCCCAGCTCGGCCGGGCGACGCCGGGGGCGCAGGCGGTGGTGACCGAACTGCTGCGGCGCTGGCAGGACGAGATCGAGGCCGGCATCCGGCACCTGAAGCAGGCCGGCGAGGTCGGCCCGGAGCTCGACGCGGAACGCACGGCGGCCGCCCTGCTGGCCGGCATCCAGGGCGGCGTGGTGGTGATGCTGTCGACGGGCCGCATCGACCACCTCGAAGCGGCGCTCGACGTCGGGATCGCGAACCTGCGGGCGAGCGGGAACCGGCACTGAGGCCGGCCCCCGCTCCCGGGCGTCAGGCGGACTTGATCGCGGAGATCTCGAACTCCAGCGTGACCTTGTCGCTCACCAGCACGCCACCGGTCTCGAGGGCGGCGTTCCAGGTGATGCCGTAGTCCTTGCGGCTGATCGTGGTGGAGCCCTCGAAGCCGATCCGGTCGTTGCCGAACGGGTCCTTCGCGGCGCCCTCGAACTCGAACGGGATCGTCACCGAACGGGTGACGTCCTTGATCGTCAGGTCGCCGGTCACCTCGAAGCTGGTCTCGCCGGCCTGCTTGATCTCGGTCGAGGTGAAGGTGATCTGCGGGTACTCGTCCATCGACAGGAAGTCGTTGCTCTTCAGGTGCCCGTCGCGGTCGGCGTTGCGGGTGTCGATGCTGTGGGCCTGGATGGTGACCTGGGCCGACGACTTCTCCGGCGCGTCGCCGTCGATGGTGGCGGAGCCGGTGAACTCGTTGAAGCTGCCGCGCACCTTGGTCACCATGGCGTGCCGGGCGACGAACCCGATCCGCGAGTGCGTGGGGTCGAGGGTGTATTCGCCGGTCAGCTGGGGGTAGGTGGTCGCGCTGGTCATCGCTGGTCTTCTCTCCTCGTGGTGGCGACCCCCGGTGATTGAGGGTTCAACGACACTGTACTCACTTTGGCTGGTTGCGCAAGCAAGCTTTGGGTAGAGTCGCCGACATGGGTGATCTGTCCGCTCTCGACCTCGACGAAGCCGCCTTCTGGCGGCCGCTGATGCGCGTCATGACGGCGTTGCCGCGCGCGCTCGAGGACCACTTCCTGCCCGAGACGGGGCTCACCATCACCGATTACGGGGTGCTGGTGGCGCTGTCCGAGGCGCCGGACCACCTGCTGCGCATCTCGGCGCTCGCCGCGACGACCGGGCTGTCCCTGAGCCGGATCAGCCGGGTGGTCGACGACCTGACCCGCCGCGGCCTGGTCGAGAAGCGCCGCTGCGCCGAGGACGGCCGCGCGTCCAACGCCGTGCTGACCGCGCCGGGACTGGCCAGACTGGAGGCGGCCTTCCCGAGCCACCTGGCCCGCGTGCGGGCGTCGGTGTTCGACCACCTGAGCGCCGAGGACATCCGCACGGCCGGTCCGGTGCTGGCCCGGCTGGCCGCGGCACTGGACACCACTCCCCCGACCGACGACTGCTGAGGACGCCGATGACCGACAAGGGCGAGTACAAGCGCGACCTGAACTACCTCCCGGACCGCATCACGGCGGACGGCCGCGACGGCTGGCCGGTCGAGCCGGACCGCTACCGGCTGGTGGTGGCCCGCGCCTGCCCGTGGGCCAACCGCGCGGTGATCGTCCGCCGCCTGCTGGGCCTGGAGCCGGTGTTGTCGATGGGCATCGCGGGCCCGGTCCACGACGAGCGGAGCTGGAGCTTCGACCTGGACCCCGACGGCCGCGACCCGGTCCTGGGCATCGAGCGGCTGCAGGAGGCGTTCTTCAAGCGCGACCCGCAGTACCCCCGCGGCATCACGGTGCCGGCGTTCGTGGACATCCCGACGGGCCAGGTCGTCACGAACGACTTCGCACAGATGACGCTCGACATGTCGACCGAGTGGACGGCCCACCACCGGTCCGGCGCCCCGGAGCTGTACCCGGACAAGCTGCGCGACGAGATCGACGACGTGGCCCGGAAGGTGTTCACGGACGTCAACAACGCGGTGTACCAGGCAGGTTTCGCCGGTTCCCAGGAGGCGTACGAGCGCGCGTACGCGAAGTTGTTCGCCCGGCTCGATTGGCTGTCGGAGCGGTTGACGGGCCAGCGCTACCTGGTGGGCGACACGATCACCGAGGCGGACATCCGCCTTTTCACGACGCTGGTCCGGTTCGACGCGGTGTACCACGGTCACTTCAAGTGCAACCGCCAGAAGCTGGCGGAGCTGCCGGTGCTGTGGGCGTACACACGCGACCTGTTCCAGACGCCGGGATTCGGCGACACGATCGACTTCGCGCAGATCAAGGAGCACTACTACGTGGTGCACAAGAACGTGAACCCGACGGGAATCGTCCCGGCGGGCCCGGAGACGACGGGCTGGTTGACCCCGCACGGGCGCGAGTCACTGGGCGGACGCCCGTTCGGAGACGGGACGCCGCCGGGGCCGCCTCCGGTGGCGGAGAGGGTGCCCGAGCTGGCGTGATTCCGTTTACGCACGGGTGCTCGGACGCCGGCTGCGACAGACCCGCGCCGACAGCGACGACCCCGGCTCGGCTTCCATCGCTCAGGCACGGGCGGGTGCGGAAGTGTTCCTCGGGCGCGTGGGTGGACGTTGGCGCCTGAGGGAAGTTCTGCTGCTGGTCGGCGGCGATGCAGTGTGGGCTCGCAGCGGTGGGGGTGCTCGCGGACGGGTGCGGTGGGCCATGGGTTGGGGTTGCAGACGTGGGCCGCGAGCCTTGCCGTGTTCAGGGCAGCGTCCGTGGCACTCGTGGCCGGTGCGGTGGGCGTAGCCGTCCGGCTGCGGGCCTTTCCCGTGGTCACGCTGCGAAGGGCAGCGGCTCGTGCAGGTTGTTACGCCGAGGTTTTCGACGCCTGTCCAAAAACAGCGGCGGTAGAAACTCCGGCAGACCATCAGCGGCGATACGGACCTCCCAGCCCGAACGATGCAGCAACCGATGATGATGAGCGCACATCAACACCAGATTGCCCAGGTTGGTAGGCCCACCCTCGGCCCAATGCCGGATGTGGTGGCCCTGGCAATGCCGGGGTGGACGGTGACAACCGGGGAATGCGCAGCCCCGGTCCCGGAGGTAGAGGGCGCGGCGTAAACCGGCGGAGATCAGGCGGCGCAGGCGACCCAGGTTGAGGGGTTCGCTTTTCTCACCCAGGACCGCCGGGATGACCATCGCGTCGCAGGCATGGATCCGTGCTTCAGCGGCCGTGATCCGGCCGGTGTCGCCCAACGTGGCCGCTCCGATGCCGGTTTTGAGGTCGGTGAGGGAGACCGCGACCATCACGTGGGCACGTTCACCTGCCTGCATGGGTAGGTCCGGGGAGTTCAGGGCCAGGTCGACCGCGTCGGAGAACGCGTCGCCGTAGCGTTCCCGCGGCGACCGTAGATCCGGGCCCTCCTCGGTGGTGCGGCGCTGGGCCAGGGCGTCGAGCAGGGCGCTGGCCCGGGTGCCGGTCTCGTCGTCGAACCGGCCGTGCACCTCCCACACTCCCGTTCGCTTCCGCCGCAGGGAAAGTTCGCGGGTGGGGGTGGCAGGGTCGGCGGTGTCGGGTTCCGGGCCGTCGGGGTCCAGGTGGGCCACGATCCGCGCACCCAGGGCGGCGACCTGCCTGTGTCCGGCCTCGGCAGCGAACCTCAGCAGATCCGCCTCGGCGGAGGAGCGATGCTCGGGTGGGATGTCGGTCAGGGACCCGACGATCACATCGATCATCGAGTTGCTCAACCGCCCGGTCAGAGCCGCGGCGCCGGTGGCGGGAGCCAGGGCGGGGATCGGGGTGCCGTCCAGGGCACGACCGGGGTTGAGGGCGCGGGCGCGGGTCACCACCCGCTCCGCCGCCGCCTTCGGCATGTCGGCCAGATGCTCCAGCAAACGCGCGGCGGAACGATAGCCGAACAGCTCCATCACCCCACGGTGCTCGATCTCCACCAGCAGAGCACCCAAGGATGCTTCCGCAGTCCGGATGGTCGCGAGCAGCTCACCGACACGGTCGGCCAGCGCCACCGCCTCGGCTTCCTGCATCGCGTTTCGAGCCATGCCACCACAATACCGCCCACCCGAACACCTGTTCATCACACGAACGGGTACACCTCACCCACGCCACGGCAAAGCCGTATAAGGAGAATCAACCACGAGCCCGTTCAATATCAGGCCCCCGATAAAGCCGTTCCGGAATCCGGGACAAAGTAGAAGGATGAACCTGCGAAGTCAACCCGTAGAACTTCTGGAACGACATGATCAACGGCCGCCACAGATCAGGATCGATGCGGTCATCACTCCCCGCCATCCGAACCGAGTCATGAACGAAAACCCGCTGAACCCGAACCTCGAACGAAACAATCCCGCCGTCATCCCCCACCGGATGAACCGCCTCGACAACCGCCTCCATCGCGACCGGGCACTCCCCCACCCGAGGCGGAACCACAGTCTCCGAAGCAACAGGAGTAAGCCCGGCCCGCCCGAACTTGTCCCCCACGTGGAAGTACCCCCGCTCCTCCTTCCGCGGAGGCACCGGATCCGACCCCGTGGTCAAAGCCAACCGGTCAACGGCCGACGCAAGCGAATCCGAAGGAAGATTGAGGACGCACTCCCGGGTACGCAGCATGTTCTGCGCCGTCCGGGAACGGGCTCCCAGGCCGAGCACCGCCCGCCACCCGAGCCAGAACGCGGACGACATCGGCGCCAGATTGGCCGACCCGTCCTCGTTCGCACTGGAAATGAGAACAACCGGCGTACCGAAATACAGAATACCCGGCTCGATGGCCGTGTGCGCAAGAGTTTCCACACCGAAGATTCTGCCGTCCACAGCAGACTCCCGGCTGGCGGGAATCGGCCATGGCGATGGAACAGCAGCGGCACCCGACGCGAACGTCCGGTGCCGCCACCGCTCCGTCAGCTCCGCGAAGCCGCCTGCTGCAACGCCCGCCGCGTCAGCACCCGCGCCAGGTGACGGCGGTACTCCGCCGTCGCGTGGGGCTCGTCCGGCGGGTTCGTGCCCTCCGCCGCCAGGGCGGCCGCGTCTTCGATGGACGCTCCGGCCGCCAAAGCCTCCTCCGTGGCCGTCGCCCGGAGCGGGACGCCGCCCAGGTTCACCAGGCCGACGCGGCCGCCGACCACCGCCACGCCGGCCATCGCCCAGTCGATCGCGCGGCGGGTGAACTTCTCGTAGCCCCAGCCCTGGCCCGTCTGGGCCGGCAGGCGGATCTCCGTGAGCAGCTCGGCCGGCTCCAGCGGGGTCGTGAACGGGCCCAGGAAGAACTCCGCCGCCGGGATCCGGCGCTCGCCCGAGGGCCCGCGGGCCACCAGGATCGCGTCGGACGCCAGGATCGCCGCGGGCAGGTCCGCCGCCGCGTCCGCGTGGACCAGGGATCCGCCGATCGTGCCGCGGTGGCGGACCTGGCGGTCGCCCACGAGCCCGGACACGTGCGCCAGCAGGGGCGCGTGCGCGAGCAGCACCGGATCCTGCACCAGCGCGCTGTAGCGCGACAACGCGCCGATGGCGACCTCGTCGCCCTCGAGCCGGACGTACCGCAGCTCGTCGAGCGAGCCGATGTCGACCAGGTACTCCGGCGCCGCCAGCCGCAGCTTCATCAGCGGCAGCAGGGAATGGCCGCCGGCCAGCACTTTCGCGTCGTCACCGTGGGCTGCCAGCAACGACAGAGCTTCGTCCACTGTGGACGCCCGCAGGTACTGGAAGGACGCGGGGATCACCGATCCACCTCCTGGCCCGAAGCGTCGATGACGGCGCTGACGATGTTGTGGTACCCCGTGCAGCGGCAGAGGTTGCCCTCGAGCCCGGCGCGGACCTCGTCGCGGGTCGGCTTCGGGTTGTCGGCCAGCAGTGACACCGACGCCATGATCATCCCCGGCGTGCAGAACCCGCACTGCAGGCCGTGCTGCTCGCGGAACGCCCGCTGCACCAGGTGCAGGTCACCGTCCACAGCGGACAGTCCTTCGACGGTGGTGACCTCGTGGCCGTCGGCCTGCGCGGCCAGCACCGTGCAGGACTTCACCGACTCGCCGTCGAGCAGCACCGTGCAGGCGCCGCACGACGTCGTGTCGCAGCCGATGTTCGTGGCGGTCAGCCCGGCGGTGTCGCGCAGGAAGTGCACCAGCAGCGTCCGGTCCGGCACCTCCTCGGTCACCGGCCGCCCGTTGACCTCGATCGAGACCTTCACTGCGCGTTCCCCTCCGAAAGTGCGGCCCAGACCCGGATCGGAGTCGTGGGCATGTCCAGGTGCCTGACGCCGCGGGCCGAAAGCGCGTCCACCACGGCGTTGTGCACCGCCGGCGTCGAGCCGATCGTGGCGGCCTCGCCGATCCCCTTGACACCAAGCAGGTTCCGGTCGGTCGGGGTGGCCATGTCGACCAGCTCGAAGTCCGGCAGCTCGGCGGCGGTGACGAACGAGTAGTCCGCCAGCGACGCGGTCGTCGGGTTGCCGTCCTCGTCGTAGGTGACGACCTCCAGCAGGGCCTGGGCCGCGCCCTGGCCGAGACCGCCGTGGCGCTGGCCGCGGAAGGTCAGCGGGTTGACGATCGGGCCGGCGTCGTCGACCGCGACGATCCGGCGCAGCTCCACCTTGCCGGTCTCGGTGTCGACCTCCACGACCGCGAGGTGCGCGCCGAAGGGGAACGTCGGCGAGCCGTCGCCGAACCAGACGTCGGCGGTGAGCTTGCCGTCGCTGGCCGTTTCGGCGACCTGCGCCCAGCTGAGCACGGTGCTCGAAGGCGCGCCGCGCACCTGCCAGACCCCGCGCTCGACGTCGAGCTCCAGGTCGTCAGGCGCGGCTTCCAGCAGGTCCGCCGCCAGGTCGCGGGCCTGGGCGATGACCTCGTCGGCCGCCTGCCGGATCGCCGAGCCGCCCAGCTGCAGCGACCGCGAACCGAACGTGCCGATCGCCTTCGGCACCTCGTCGGTGTCGCCGTGGCGGACGGTGATCCTGTCCAGCGGCACGCCGAGCCGGTCGGACAGCAGCATGGCCAGCGAGGTGCCGAGCCCCTGCCCGTGCGGCGAGCTGCCGGTCCAGGCGACGACCGAGCCGTCCGGGTGGATGTCGACCCGGCCGCTCTCGCCACCGCCGTCGCCGCCGGTGATTTCGACGTAGGCGGCGATGCCGAGGCCGAGTTCGACCGGGTCGCCCGCCTCGCGCCGCCGCTGCTGTTCGGCCCGCAGCTCGGCGTACCCCGCGGCCTCCAGGACCTTGTCCAGCGCCGCCGCGTACTCCCCCGTGTCGTAGAAGGCGCCGGTCGGCGTCCGGTACGGGAAATCCTCGGGCGGGATGAAGTTGGCCCGGCGGACGTCGGCCGGGTCCAGGCCGAGCTCGGCCGCGAACAGGTCCATCGCCCGCTCGACGGCCGCGGTCGCCTCCGGGCGGCCCGCGCCGCGGTAGGCCGCGATCGGGGTGGTGTTCGTGACGACCGCGCGGCTGCGCGTCTGGACCACCGGGAACCGGTAGACGCCGACGGCCATCAGCTCGGTCAGCGTCGGCAGGAACAGCGTCCGCGGGTACGCGCCCGCGTCCTGGATGACGTCGAGCCGGTACGCGAGGACCGTGCCGTCGCGTTTCCCGCCGATGGTCACGGTGTTGAGCTGCGCGCGGCCGTGCGTCATCGAGGTCAGGTTCTCGCTGCGCGACTCGACCCAGCGCACCGGCCGCCCGAGCCGCTTGGCGGCCCAGCCGAGCACGGTCGCCTCGGGGTCCGCGCCGATCTTCGCGCCGAACCCGCCGCCGACGTCCGGCGCGATCACCCGCACCGACTCCTCGCCGACGCCGAGGCTCCCCGCCAGCTGCGACCGGGCGATCTGGGCGTTCTGCGTGGACAGCCAGGCCGTCAGCCGGCCGTCCTCGCCCCACGCGAAGGACGCGCCGCGCACCTCCAGCGGCGCCGGGGCGACGCGCTGGTTGGCGATCGTCTGCGTGACCACGACTTCGCAGCCTTCGAAGATCGAATCGTCGAACTCCGCCATGCCGTTGACCTGCACGATGTTGCTGCCGGTCGCCGGGTACAGCAGCGTCTCGCCGTCCAGCGCGGCGCCGATGCTCGCGACCGCGTCCAGCGGCTCGTAGTCGACGTCGACCAGCTCGGCCGCGTCGGCCAGCTGGTAGCGCTCCTCGGTGAGGACCAGCGCGACGGGCTCGCCGACGTACCGCACCACCCCGTCGGCCAGCCACGGTTCCTCGACCGGCCCGGCCGGGTGCGGGCCGAGGCCGAGGTCGGCGGCGGTGAACACGCCGAGCACGCCCGGTGCCGCCTTCGCCTCGCTCACGTCGATGCCGCCGATCCGCGCGTGCGCGATCGGACTTCGCACGAAAACCGCGTGCGCGGCACCGGAAAGCGCTTCCGCCCGCAGATCGTCCACGTAGGTGCCGCCCGCGGTGATCAGGTTCCGATCCTCTTGGCGGACCACCCTGGTCCCGACAATGCTCATCTGGTCTCCTGCTCGCCGATACCCCGCCGATCATGCCCTCAGGCCGAGGACGACCGCCAGACCCAGTCCGCCGATGCCGATCGCGATCCGCAACGGCGTCGCCGGCAGCCGGCGCACGAGGACCGACCCCAGCCACGAACCGCCGAGCGACCCGAGGCAGACGGCGAGCGCGGCCGGCCAGACCACCTTGCCCGTGATCGAAAAGACGATCGCCGCGAGGAGGTTCGCCGACCCGGTGACCAGGTTCTTCGCCGCGTTCGTCCGGGCCAGCGGCTGGTTCCAGACGGTCACCAGCAGCGCGAGCATGAGCACGCCCGCGGCGGCGCCGAAGTAGCCGCCGTAGATGCCGATCAGGAACGCGACGACGGCGGTCACCGGGCTCAGGCCGTGGTGCTCGTGGCCTTCGGCGAGACGGCGCAGGCGCGGACCCGCCATCAGGACCAGCGACGCCCCGCCGATCAGCCACGGCACGACGGCGGTGAACGCGCCCGAGGGCGTCAGCAGCAGCACCAGGCCGCCGCACGCGCCGCCGACGGTGGTGAGGGCGCAGAGCGGGATCAGCCGGCGGCGCTGCCCGGCCAGCTCGGGCCGGGCCCCGGCGGCGGCGCCCGCGGTGGTGCCCAGCATCGCGACGGTGTTGGTGATGTTCGCGGTCACCGGCGGCAGCCCCGCGGCGAGCAGCGCGGGGTAGGACACCAGGGACGCGAGCCCGGCGGTCGCCCCGGTCAGGCCGGCCCCGACGCCGGCCAGCACGAGCAGGAGCAGCACCCACGGGTCGGTGATCACGTTGTCATCAGATCACGCCGGGCGCGCTGTCGATCCGGGCCGCCGCCGTTCGTATGGGCGGTGACACAACCCGGCGGAAGGACACGGCAATGCGTTCGGTCAACGTCACCATGAGCGTCACCCTCGACGGCGTCGTGCAGGGCCTCGGCCGGCCCGACGAGGACACGCGCGGCGGCTTCGCCCACGGCGGGTGGGGCACCCGGTACCAGGACGACGTCATGGCCCGCGAAATGGCCGAGGGGATGAGCCGGCCCGGCGACATGCTGTTCGGCCGCCGGACCTGGCAGGATTTCACCACCGCATGGGGCCGTCGCGACGACGGCAACCCGTTCACCACGCACCTGAACGCCGTGACCAAGTACGTCGCCTCGACCACCCTCAAAGACGCCAGTGCGTGGCAGAACTCGGTCCTGCTGCGTGGCGACGCCGCGGAAACCGTGCCCGAGCTCAAGGCGCGGCCCGGCAACGACCTGTCGGTGATCGGCAGCGCGTCGCTGGTGCGGGCGCTGCACGCCGCCGGCCTGGTCGACCGCTACACGCTGCTGATCCACCCGCTGACCCTCGGCACCGGCGCGCGCCTCTTCGGCGACGCGCCGCTCACCGGGTTCGCCCTCGTCAGCTGCGTCACCACGACCAAGGGCGTCCTGATCGCCCGGTACGACCGCACCGTATAGGCCGTTATACGAAAAGGTTGTCCGAAACCGGACGGGATCCGCCGCCGGGCTTGCCGGGCGCGACGGCGGCGTCCCAGAATCCGCCCTGACAAGGTTGTCAACGCGGGGAGGCCGGGCATGGGCGAGCTGGACCGGCGGCAGGTGCTGCGGCTGCTGGGCGCGGGCGGCGCGGCGGCCGCACTGGCGTCGGGTCTGCTGCCGGGGCTCGCGCGGGCCGCGGCCGCCGGGCCACCCGACGCCGTCGCGGCGACCTACCTGCGCGTGCTGTTGCGGCACACGCGCTGGGCCGAGCAGCAGTTCGACCCGGCCGCCGGCACCTACCCGCTCCGCGACTTCACCTTCGCCGTCGTGCTGGGGAACGCCGTGCTGCTGACCCGCGACGGCTACGACGCCGTGGTCGCCGGGGTCGGCCGGGAGACGCTGCGCGACCACACGCTCGCCACGATCCGCCGGTTCGCCGCGTCGAACCGGCTCGCCGGCGGCACCGAATGGGGCCGCAAGCTCTTCTTCGACACGACGTTCCAGTCGTACTTCGTGCTCGCCGCCCGTCTCCTGTGGACGGACCTCGACGACGTGACCCGGCGGAACGTCGAGCGCATCACCACCGGCCAGGCCGCCTACACCACCGCGCTGGGCACCGGCGACGACCCCGATTCGGGCAGCTGGACACCGAACGGCCTGCGCGGCGGCCACGTCGGCGACACCAAACTCGAAGAGATGGGCGTCTACGCCCAGTCGCTCGCCCCCGCGCTCGCGTGGGCGCCGGCCGACCCGCAGGCGGCCGGCTGGCGGGAGGCGTCCGGGGCGTGGAGCCGCAACGAAGCCGGGCTGCCGGCCGCCGACCTCGCCAACCCGCGGCTCGTCGACGGCCGTCCGATCAGCGCCAACACCGCGACGAACCTCTACGACACCTTCCTCGTCGAGAACCACGGTTCGTTCGGCCCGCACTACCAGGAGGAGCTCTGGCGCACCTCCGGCCGCAACGCGATGCACTTCCTCGCCGCCGGCACGCCGCTACCGGAGGTGCTGACCGCGCAGCCGAACGGCGAACTGCTGTGGCGCACGATGCTGCTGATGACGAGCGACGCCGGCGAGCCGCTGATGCCGATGGTCGCCGACCGCGAGCACCTCTACGGCCGTGACGTCATCCCGCTGGCCTTCCGCGCCCAGGTGCTCGGCGACCGCCACGCCGCCCACGCCGAGGCCCGCCTGGCCGCGCGTCTCGAGCCGTACCAGGCCTACGCCCCCGCCGACCGGATCACGAAGTTCTCCGGCGAGCCGAAGTACGAGCCGGAGGCCCGCGCCGAAGTCGCCATCAGCTACCTGCTGCACGAGTGGCGCGCGCTCAACGGCGGCCCGGTCGTGCCGGTGAGCGATCGCGAGTTCGACGCCCACGCGGCCGGGACCGCCGACTTCGGCACCGGGCCGGGCCTGCTCGCCCACCGCTCCCCCGCCGCCTGGGCCGCGACGGTCACCAAGCCCGGCTTCGTGAAGTTCGCCTGGCAGCCGCACCACGACGACTGGCTGTTCGTGCTCGGCGGCGCCAACCCGATGCTGCTGCCGTCGACGAACCTCGCCGTGCGGGAACGGCACGCCACGGCGTACGCGAAGATCCGCGACGGCTTCGACGGCACCGTCGGCGTCCTCCGCTTCGACACCGGGTACGCCGCCTTCGCCACCCTGCCGACCGGCGCCGCGGTGTACGCCAGCACCGGCGTCGCCGAGGGCGAAGGCGTGCTGAACGTCTACAACCTGACCATGCCCGGTGTGCCCGGCCTCGACGGCGACCGCACCTACACCGCCGACGAAGGCAGCGTCACCCTCCAGGCCCAGACGCCGGGCGTCCGGACCGACGACGTCACGTTCGCCCCGGTGACCGCCCGGTACGTCCGCATGCTCGGTGTCCGGCCCGACCCGCAGTACGGCTATTCGCTGTGGGCCTTCGAGGTCCGCGACGGCGACGGCCCGGACCTCGCGCGCAGCGGCACGGCGTCGGCGTCCTCGGCGAGCCCGGGCAAGGAGGCGAAGTACGCCGTCGACGGCGACGCCACCACCCGCTGGGCGGTGTCCACATCGGACCGTCCGCGCGCGGACAGCTGGCTGGCCGTCGACCTCGGCGCGCCGCGGACGGTGGACCGCGTCCGGCTGAGCTGGGAAGCGGCCGCCGGGCGCGGGTACCGCATCGAAACCTCGCCGGACGGCGTGGCCTGGACGGCCGCGGTGACCTACCCGGTACCCGCCCTCAGCAGCACGAAGGGCCGGCTGGACATCGACGGCCGCGCCGGGATCACCGTCGCGGGCCCGCACCCGCTCACCGTCACCGGCGACCGCGTCACGCTGTCCGACGGCCCGCCCGCTCCCTTCGTCGCCGAGCTGTACCCCGGGCCGGTGAAGGCGAGCGGCCGGGTTCCGGCCGGTGCGGCCGAAGCCACCGTCACCGACGGCTTCCTCGTGCTGCTCAACCTCTCGGGCGCCGCGGTGACCGGCACGGCGATCCTCCCGGGAGACCGCGGCACGTACCGGCTCTACCGCGGCGAGCAGACCGTCACCCGGACCGGCACGGAGTTCTCCTACACCCTGGCCGCGGCGGAGGGGCGCATCGAGCCCCCGCGGTTCACGCTGACCGGCCCCGCCGGGGTGAAGGCGGTCGTCCGCGACGCGAGCCGGGTCGAGCTCACCGCCCCGGCCGGGTTGCTGCCCGTGCTGGTCACGGTGACTCCGGACGGCGGGCGCGCCCGGCCGGTGCTGCTGCCGCCGCGCCGGAGCGTGCCGGTGGTCTTCGGCGACGTCCGCCCGTACCCGCTGGCCGACCGCGCGCTCGGCCGGACCACGTTCCCCGCCGAACCGCTGCCACCGGGGATGTCCAGCCCGGCCGCGGCCGTCGACGACGACCCGGCGACGGCGTGGCGGCCGGGGCCCGGCGGCCGGATGGTGGTCGATCTCGGAGCGGTGACAGCGGTTTCCGCGGTCGAGCTGAGCTGGACCCGCGGCCGGGTACCCGCGGCGACCGTCGAACTCAGCCTCGACGGCGTCACCTACACGGCCACCGGCGCCGGGCCGGCGCGGTACGTCGCCGTCCGCACGGCCTGGCGAAGCGGCGACGCGGGTCTCGTGCGGTTGTCCGTCCGCACTTGATCGATCTCGGACCGGTCGCACCGGGCCCGCGGGCGGGTACCTTGGCACCACCGGGCTTGCCACCCCCTGATCGGGAGGACGGATGCGCGTCACGATCGCCGAAGTCGCCCGCCGCGCGCGGGTGAGCAAGACGACCGTGTCGCGAGTCCTCAACAACAAGGCCGACGTGGACGCCGCGACCGCGATCCGGGTGCGCGAGGTGATCGCCGCGACCGGGTACATCCCCAGCGCCGGCGCGGTCGGGCTGGCCCGCGGGGTGACGCGCACGGTCGGGATGCTGGTGCCCGGGCTGACCTGGCCGTGGATGGGCGAGGTGCTGCAGGGCGTCGCCGACGTCGTGGAGTCGAAGGGCTACGGCCTGCTGCTGTCCACGGCCAACCGCGGCCCCGACTCGCTGGAGGAGTTCTCGCGCCAGGTGTCGGCGAAGGCGTTCGACGGCCTGCTGCTGGTGGAACCGCCGGACGCGGTGCGGCACCTGCGGGTGCTGCACGATTCCGGGCTGCCGGTGGTGGTGATCGACGACCGCGGCCGCCGTCCCGCGTTCCCGTCGGTCGGCACGGACAACCGCCAGGGCGGCGCCATGGCGGCCCGGCACCTGCTCGAAACGGGACGCACGCGGCTGGCCACCGTCACCGGGCCGCGCGACTTCGGCTGCACCGCCGACCGTCTCAACGGCTTCAACGAAGCCGTCCTCGACGCGGGCCTGACGCTCGACTCGCGGCTGATCATCGAAGGCGACTTCACGAGCGAAAGCGGCGAGGCGGCGATCCTCCAGCTGCTGCACTCCGGCCCGGAGTTCGACGCGGTCTTCGCGCACAACGACCTCACCGCGGCCGGCGTGCTGGCCGGGCTGCGCAAGGCCGGCCGGTCGGTGCCGGGGGACGTCGCCGTGGTCGGTTTCGACGACATCCCCCTGGCCGCGCACACCCAGCCGCCGCTCACCACGATCCGCCAGCCGTTGCGGCAGATGGGCGAGACGGCGGCCGGGCTGCTGCTCGACCGGCTGGGTGGGGCACCCCAGCCGGACGAGCCGGTGATCGTCCCGACCTCCCTGGTGGTCCGGGACTCGACCCGATCGGTTCAGGAGACGGTCAGCACCCCCGAGAGCGGGACGTTGCGCGAGGAATCACCGACGTAGACGCGGTACTGGCCCGCGTTGGTCGTCCACGACCCGCTCCAGTGCGCCAGATCCCGCGGCGTGAGCGGGAACGACACCTGGGTGCTCTGCCCGGGGCTGAGCTGCACCTTCTTGAATCCCTTCAGCTGCTTCGGCGGCTCGCCGTTGCCGGACGGCTGGCCGACGTACAGCTGGACGACGTCCGCGCCCGCCCGGGTGCCGGTGTTGGTCACCGTCGCCGTCACGCTCGCCGTGCCGTTCGTTCCCTGCGGCGTCACGACGAGGTTCGAGAACCCGAACGTCGTGTACGACAGGCCGAAGCCGAACGGGAACAGCGGTTCGAGGTTGCGGCTGTCGTACCAGCGGTAGCCGACGTTCAGGCCCTCCGAGTACTCGATCCGGTCGTTGGCGCCCGGGAACTGCTGGACGTTCGCCGTGGGCAGGTCGGCGAGCTGCTTCGGGAAGCTGACCGGCAGCTTGCCCGACGGGTTGACGTCGCCGTAGAGCAGGGACGCGAGCGCGTTGCCGTTCTCCTGGCCCGGGTACCAGCCCTCGATCACCGCCGCGACCTTGCCCAGCCACGGCATGGTGACCGCCGAGCCGGTGTTGAGCACGACGACCGTGCGCGGGTTGGCCGAGGCGACCGCGTCGATCAGGTCGTTCTGCTGGTGCTGCAGGTCGATGCTGTCGAGGTCCTGGGTCTCGGACTCGCCGTAGCTGGCGAACACGATCGCGACGTCCGCGGCGCGCGCCGCGGCCACCGCGCCCGGGATGTCCGGCGTCTGCACGTGCTCCCCGGCGCCGTCCACATAGGACACCGTGACGCCGGAGCCGGCCCGGGCCCTGATGCCGGTGATCGGGTTCACCGACGCCGGCGACGGGTTGACCTTGGCGCTGCCGCCGCCGATGTTCTGCGGGTCGATCCCGTCGCCGCCGGACAGCGCGATCGACTTCGTCGACGCGGTGAGCGGCAGGACGCCGGTGTTCTTCAGCAGCACCGCCCCGGCCGCGGCGACGTCCCGGGCCGTGGCGACGTTCGCCGCGTTCGTCACGACCGCCTGCGGGGTGCCCCGCCGGGCCCGGTCGAACACGCCGAACCGGAACATCTGGGTCAGCACCCGCCGGACCATGTCGTCGACGCGCGCCTGCGTGACCTCGCCGCGCGAGACGGCGTCGAGCAGGCCTTGGCCGAAGAACGCGCCGCCGGGCATCTCCAGGTCGAGCCCGCCGTTGGCCAGCTGCCGGGCGCCACCGGTGGCCGAACCCCAGTCGGAGCCGACGAAACCGTTCCAGTTCGCGTCCTGCTTGATCGCCGTGGTGAGCACGCCGCTGTTCTGGCAGGCCGGGACGCCGTTGATCTGGTTGTAGGCGCACATCATCGACGCGACCTGGCCCTGGCTCGCCACCTGCTGGAACGCCGGCAGGTAGAGCTCGTGCAGCGTCCGGTCGTCGATGATGACGTTGTCCGACGGCGTCCCGCGCGACGCCCCGGCCTCGACGTTGTAGGCGGCCGCATGCTTGGCCTGCGCCATCACGCCCTGGCTCTGGATGCCCTGGATGGTCGCGGTCCCGGCCGCCCCGGCCAGGTACGGGTCTTCGGCGTAGGTCTCGAAGTTGCGCCCCCACCGGGGGTCGCGGACCAGGTTGATCGTCGGGCCGAGGACGACGTCGGCCCCCTTGCCCGCGAACTCGGCCCCCATCGCGGAGCCGTACCGGTTCAGCAGCGCGGTGTCCCAGGTCGCCGCGGCCGTCACCGGCGCCGGGAACTGGGTGACGCCGTCGAGGCCGTCGCCGACCCCGGCCGGGCCGTCCTGCAGGCCGAGCGCCGGGATGCACAGCTCGGGCACGGCGTCGGTGTTGCCGATGTACGGCCCGGTCGCCCCGTTGCCGTGCAGCACCTCGACCTTCTGCTGCGGGGTCATCACGGCCATCAGCTGGGTGACGCGGTCGGCGACCGGCGCGGTGGAGCCCACCCACGGGCACCCCGTCGGCGGCGGGGTGCTGTCACTCGTGTGCACCGCGAACTCCCACAGCGAGACACCCCACTGCGTGGCGCGCGCGGTGGCGGTGAGCCGGACGTACCGGGCGGTCCCGGACACGGCGGGGTGTTCGGTGCCGCCCGCGCCGGCCACGGTCGCCGCCGTCGTCCACGCACTCCCGTCGGTGGACAGCTGGATCGTGTACGCGCTCGCGTACGCCGCTTCCCAGGTCAGGTCGACGCCGCAGACGGAACGCGCGCTGCCCAGGTCGACCTGGATCGACTGCGGGTCCGCGGCCAGGCTCGACCAGCGCGTGCCGAGGTCGCCGTCGAACGCCGCCGAAGCCGGGAACGCGTCCGACTGGACGCTGGACGCCGTCGCCGGTTGCCGCAACGCCGCGTTCCCGCTGCCGCACGCCTGCGCGGAACCTTCGCCGAAGACCTGGAACTCCCACAGCGAGACACCCCACTGCGTGGCGCGCGCGGTGGTGGTCAGCCGGACGTACCGGCCGCTCCCGGTCACCGGCAGCGTCTGGGTGCCGCCGGTGCCGGTCGTGGTCGAGTACACGGTGGACCACTGGCCGCCGTCGACCGAGGCCTGGAGGGTGAACGCCTTGGCGTAGGCCGCCTCCCACCGGAGGACGACCTGGCTGAGGGTGTGCGGCGAACCGAGGTCGACCTGCAGGGTCTGCGGGTCGGCGGCCTGGCTCGACCAGCGGGTTCCGGGGTCGCCGTCGACCGCCGCGGACGCCGGGAAGGCGGCGTTCTCGGTGGAGGACGCGGTCACGGCGTGCCCCTGGGACAGCAGGGTGGGGGCCGCCTGGGCGGACAGCGGTGGGACGGCGAGCAGGCCCGCCGTCACCACCGCGGCGAGGACGAGCCGCTTCACTGGTACACCCGCACGTAGTCGATCACCATGTCCTGCGGCAGGACGGTCCCGGCTCCCGGCGGGCCGGGGAAGTCGCCGCCGATGGCGTTGTTGAGGATCAGGAAGAACGGGTGGTCGTACACCCACGGCCCGCGCGTGCTCTCCACCGTGTCGCGGTTGATCGTCTCGAACGCGTTCCCGTCGACGGAGAACGTCATGTGGTTCGCGTCCCAGTCGAGGCCGAACTTGTGGAACCCGGCCGAGACGTCCTGGCCGAGGTCGAGGGGTGCCCCGATGCCGCCGGCACCGTTGTACGCGGGCGCGTGGATGGTCGAATAAGCCAGGTTCGGCGACTTCCCGACGTGCTCCATGATGTCGATCTCACCGCAGTTCGGCCACGGCGTGCCGCTGAAGAAGTTGGCGCCGAGCAGCCAGAACGCGGGCCACAACCCCTGCGTGCCGGACACCTTGATGTTCGCCTCGACGTGGCCGTAGGTGAAGCTGAACTTGCCCGCGCTGTTGATCCGGCCCGAGGTGTACTGGCAGGTCCCGCTGCCGCTGACCGGGTCGACCGGGCAGGCGCTGCCCGGCGTGGCCTCGCGGCGGACCTGGATGACGAGGTTGCCGCGGCCGTCCTGCTTCGCGTTGTTGTTGTTCGTGTAGTACTCGAGTTCGTTGTTGACGCCGGGGCCGGTCTCGGCGGTCCACTTGCTCGCGTCGGGCGCGGCACCGGCGGCACCGTTGAACTCGTCGCTCCAGACCAGCGTGCCCGGGAAGTGCGGGGCCGGCGGCGCGGGCGGCGGCTGCGTCGGGTTGCCGCCGGTGCCGTAGACGTCGAAGCCCCACAGCGAGTAGCCGTAGCCGTTGGAGCGGGCGGTGCCGTACATGCGGACGTACCGGCCGGAACCGTTGACGGTCAGTGTCTCCTTGAAGCCCTTGCCCGTCGTGGTCGAGTAGATCGAGGTCCAGTTCGCGTTGTCGTTCGACACCTGGATCTGGTAGGCGACCGCGTAGGCCGGGTCCCACTGCAGGACGACCTGGTGGACCGCCGCGGGCGCGCCGAGGTCGACGGTGAGCCAGCCCGGGTCGACCCAGCCGGTGGTCGCGCTCGTCGCCCAGCGCGTGGCCGGGTCGTGGTCGAACGCCTTCGCCGGGACGCAGCCGGGGCACGCGCCGTCGTCCTGGTACGAGGACGCCGTGCCGGGTTTGCCGTACGACAGCAGGACGTCACCGGGCTGGGTGCTGCCGCCGCCGTAGACCTGGAACTCCCAGAGCGAGTAGCCGTACTGGGTGGCCCGCTGGGTGCCGGTCAGCCGGACGTACCGGCCGCTGCCGGTGACGTTCAGGGTCTGCGTGCCGCCGGTGCCGGTGGTGGTCGAGTAGAGGGTGGTCCAGGCGGCGCCGTCGGCGGACGCCTGGAGGGTGAACGCCTTGGCGTAGGCGGCTTCCCAGCTCAGCACGACCTGCGTCAGCTGCTGCGCCGAGCCGAGGTCGACCTGGAGGTACTGCGGGTCGCTGAACCCGCTCGACCAGCGCGTGCCGGGGTCGCCGTCGACCGCGGCCGAGGCGGGGAAGGCGGCGGATTCGGCCGAGGACGCCGTCACCGGGCGCCCTTGGGAGAGCAGGACGGGCGCGGCCTGGGCGGCCGGCGGGGTGAGCAGGGCGGCCAAGGTCAGGACGAGGACGGCGAGAACCCGGGTTCCCGTCATGCGGCGTTGCATGGGCACCTCCACGGCGAACCGGCGCCGGGGCGGCCTTTGCCCCGGCGCGGATCGGCTCACGTGGTCTCCGGCGCGGGTGTGGGTCCCGGCCGTCGGCACGCTCTTAGTTCAAGATATAAATAAAGAGCCGTAAAATGTCAACGGCCGAGCGCCGGACGCTGGTCCGGGCGAACGAATCCGGCACGGATCCTTGACGCGGGCGAACTTCGCGCTGTTAACTGCGAGCTCACCGACGGAACCGGTTCCGTGACCGCCACCCGGGACGGCTCCGCCGCGACCAGCACCTTTCGGGCTGGCCGGTCCGCGCTCACCCCTGCTCCGGTACCGCTCCTCCGGCTCACGGCACCGGGCGGGTGCCCGGGCGCGAACCCGCCGCACCACCCGACACCGGCGCGAGCTGTGGGGCTCGCCCGGTCCCGTTCGCACACCCGCACCCCGATCAGCAGGCAGGCCGATGAGATCAACGACGTTCTCCCCCGTACACCGCCTCCTCGTCATCGCCACCACCTTCGTCACCGCGGTCACCACCGCGGCGGTGGTCGGCTCCGCACCGGCGCAGGCCGCCGCGTGCGGCACCACCAACCTCGCGCAGGGCCGACCCGCGACAGCGTCGTCGACCGAGAACGGCGGGACGCCCGCGTCCGCCGCGGTCGACGGCAACACCGGCACGCGCTGGTCCAGCGCGTTCGGCGACCCGCAGTGGCTGCAGGTCGACCTCGGCTCGGCCCAGCAGCTCTGCGACGTCGTGCTCAGCTGGGAAGCCGCCTACGCCCGCGCGTTCAGCGTGCAGCTTTCGAGTGACGCGAACACCTGGACCACGGCGTACTCGACGACCGCCGGCGCCGGCGGCACGCAGACCGTGGCGCTGTCGGGCACCGCGCGCTACCTGCGGGTCACCGGCACCCAGCGGGCCACGCAGTACGGCTACTCCCTGTGGGAGGTGGCCGTGCACGGCTCCGGCGGCAGCACGATCCCGCCGACCGACCCGCGCAACCCGGACTTCGGGCCGAACGTGTCGGTGTTCGACCCCTCGACCCCGGCCGCGACGATCCAGAACCGGCTGACGCAGATCGCGAACCAGCAGCACACCAACCAGTTCGGCAACGAGCGCTACGCCGTGCTGTTCAAGCCCGGCAGCTACGACGCCGACGTCAACCTCGGGTTCTACGAACAGGTGGCGGGTCTCGGCCTCTCCCCCGACGACGTCAACCTGAACGGGCACGTCCGCGTCGAGGCGGACTGGCTGCAGCAGGGCGACAACCCGGCCAACAAGGGCAACGCGACGCAGAACTTCTGGCGGTCCGCGGAGAACCTGTCGGTGACGCTGCCGGCCGGCCAGGTCGAGCGCTGGGCCGTCGCGCAGGCCGCGCCCTACCGCCGGATGCACCTCAAGGGCAGCCAGATCCAGCTCTGGAACGGCGGTGACGGCTGGGCCAGCGGCGGCCTGATCGCCGACAGCAAGATCGACGGCGTCGCCGTTTCCGGCTCGCAGCAGCAGTTCCTGACCCGCAACAGCGAGCTCGGCGGCTGGCAGGGCGGGGTGTGGAACATGGTGTTCGTCGGGTCGACCGGCACCCCGCCGGCGTCGTTCCCGAACCCGCCGGAGACCGTCGTCGGCCAGACGCCGGTGATCCGCGAGAAGCCGTTCCTCTACGTCGACGGCTCGGGCAGCTACAACGTGTTCGTCCCGGCCCTGCGGCAGAACGCGTCCGGGACGAGCTGGGGCCACGGCGCCCCGGCCGGGCAGTCGATCTCGCTGAGCGAGTTCTACGTGGCGCACCCCTCCGACTCGGCCGCGACGCTCAACGCGGCCCTGGCCGCGGGCAAGCACCTGCTGGTGACGCCGGGTGTCTACCACCTCGACCAGGCGCTGAACGTGACGCGCCCGGACACGGTGATCCTCGGCCTCGGCCTGGCGACACTGATGCCCACCACCGGGACCGCGGCCATCACGACGTCCGATGTGGACGGTGTGAAGATCGCCGGGCTGCTGGTCGACGCGGGCGCGGTGAACTCGCCGGTGCTCGTCCAGATCGGCCAGCCGGGGTCGAACGCGAACCACGCGAGCGACCCGACGTCGCTGCACGACGTGTTCTTCCGGATCGGCGGCGCGGCCGTCGGGAAGGCCACGCAGACGCTGGTGGTCAATTCGAACAACGTCATCGGCGACCACATGTGGCTGTGGCGGGGCGACCACTCGAACGGCGTCGGCTGGAACGTCAACACCGCCGCCAACGGCCTGGTCGTCAACGGCGCGAACGTGACCATGTACGGCCTGTTCGTCGAGCACTACCAGCAGTACGAGGTGCTGTGGAACGGCAACGGCGGCCGGACGTACTTCTTCCAGAACGAGATGCCGTACGACCCGCCGGACCAGGCGTCCTGGTCCAGCGGCGGCGGCCGGCAGGGCTGGGCGGCGTACAAGGTGGCCGACTCGGTGACCAGTCACGAAGGCTGGGGCCTCGGCAGCTACTGCTTCTTCAACACGAATCCGTCCATTGTGGCCGGTCATTCGTTCGAGGTGCCGAACAACGGCGGGGTCCGGTTCCACAACCTCGTCTCGGTGTCACTCGGCGGCGTGGGCACGATCGCCCACGTCATCAACGACGCGGGTGACGCCGCGAACACCGGGCACCAGGTGAGCCCGCTGGTCTCCTACCCGTAACACGGCGGCGACGTACGCGTCCGGGCGGACCAGCCAGGCTTCGCCCGGGCGCGCACCCAGCGCCCCGCCCGGCGGGATCTCCACCGACCGCACCCCTTCGGCCCGCACGCCCGGGGTCGTGAGCACCAGGAACCCCTGCCGGGCCAGCTCGCGCAACCGTCCACTCGCGACGGTGACGTCCGGGAGCAGCACGCCCGGTCCCGGCGGCGGCAGCGCACCCCGCGGTGGCCGGCCCGCGAACGGCCGGTGCGGGTCCGGGGTGGTCAGCGGCGAATCCGCGTACCAGAACGGTTCCGCCAGCCGGCCCGAGTCGACCTGCGCGCAGACCGCCGGATCGGCCGCCGCCCGGGTGAGGACGTCGAGCCGGCGGCGGCGCCGCTCGTCGTCCTGTGGCACCAGGAAGTCCATCGTGGCCGTGGTGACGGCCGCGTTCTCCACGGCCGCCGCGTGCCGTTCGGCGTGGTAGCTCTCCAACAGCTCCTCCCCCGCGTCGCCGTGCAGGACGGCGGCCAGCTTCCAGGCGGCGTTCTCCGCGTCGGCGACACCGGAGTTGAGACCGCGCGCCCCGAACGGCGCGACCAGGTGCGCGCAGTCCCCGGCCAGCAGCACGCGGCCGACGCGCATCCGGTCGGCCAGCCGCGTGTGGAAGCGGTACACCGACCGCCAGACCACTTCGTACGGCCGGTCGCCGATGATGGCCCGGATCCGGTGGCCGAGCGCACCGCCCGACTCTTCGGCGCTGAGGTCGTAGTCCTCGGGGACCTGCCAGTCGATGCGGAACTCCGAGCCGGGGCACGGGTGGATGAGCACCTGGCGGCCAGGGTTCCACGGCGGGTCGAAGTGGAACCGCCGTTCGGCCGCCCAGCCCGGCAGGTCGGCGCGAATGTCGCAGATGAGGAACAGGTCCCGGAACGACACGCCGGCCAGGTGCAGGCCGAGCGCCCGCCGCACGGTGTCGCCGCGCGCGCCCGTGCAGGCGATCGCGTAGCCGGCCTCGATCCGGCGCGGCCCGTCCTTCGTCTCGCACTCGATTTCGACGCCGCCGGACTGGGTCAGGCCGGTGACGCGGTGGCCGCGGCGGACGTCGATCAGCGGCTGCCGGGCGATCAGCTCGTCCAGCACCGCCTCGACCCGGGCCTGCGAGAGGTTGACGAACGGCGGCAGCGCGGACCCCGCGTCCGGCAGCGTCAGCGAAAACAGCTCCCGGTCGCGGTGGAACGTCCGCGCGGTCGTCCAGGTGAGCCCCTCCTCGGCGAGGCAGCCGGCGCCGAGCGACGCCCAGACGTCCAATGTGTCCCGTTGCTGGCAGATGGCCTTGGACCCCACGGGGTCGCGCACCTCGTGCTCGTCGACGAGCACCACCGGTACGCCCCAGCGCGCGAGCAGCAGCGCGGCCGTCTGGCCGACCGGGCCGCTGCCGAGGACGGCAACTCTCATCGTCCTAGCCCTGGAGCTGGTCCCAGACTTCGCGGTCGCGCTCGGCCGTCCAGACCACCGGCCGTTCGACGCCGCCGAGTTCGTCCCAGAGCCGGGAGACGTCGAAGGGCAGGCAGTGCTCGAAGATCGGCCAGTGGCCGTACTGGTCGTTCAGGGCCGCGTGGGTGCGTTCGAAGGCTTCCTTGAGCGTGCCGCCGGCGTCGCGGACCGCGCCGACCTCGCGCAGCATCGTGGTCAGGAAGTGCCGGGTCTGCGCGATGGCGGCGTCGACCGCCTCCCGGCCGCGGCTCACCCCGCCGCGGCCGCCGATCAGCGTCTCGGCCCCGAAGGCGGCCACCCGGTCCAAAGTGGACGACGACCAGTCGCGGTGGAACGCGTCGCCGGTGTACAACGCGGCTTCGGCTTCCACGAGGTCACCGGCGTAGAGGATCTTTTCGCGGGGCAGCCAGGCGACGATGTCGCCCTCGGTGTGGCCGCGCCCGCAGTACTGCAGCACGAGGTCGCCGCGGTCGCCGCCGAGGTCGATCGTGAGCCGGTCGGAGAAGGTCAGCGTCGGCCAGGTCAGCCCCGGCACCGATTCGGCGCCCTTCGCCAGCCGCGGCATCCGGCCGAACTCGCTCTCCCAGTCCTCCTTGCCGCGCTCGGCGACCAGCGCGCGGGTGTTCTCGTGCGCGACGATCACTTCGGCGTCGAACGCGGACGCGCCGAGCACGCGCACGGCGTGGTAGTGGCTCAACACCAGGTAGCGCACGGGTTTGCCGGTGTGTTCGCGCAGTTTCGCGAGCCACTCGGAGGCGGCGATGGGCGTGGCCAGCGCCTCGAAGCAGACGAGGAAGTCCTCGCCTTCGACCGCGCCGATGTTGGGGTCGCCCTCGGCGGTCAGCGCGTAGACGCCGTCCGCGAGGACTTCCAGGGTCTGCGCTTTCTCCGCCAGGTCGGCCGAAGAGGCGAAGGCTTTCTTCGTCACGGCGAGCGCTCCTTGATCGTCAAAGGATTGACTACTTCGGGTCAGGCTAGCCCCGCCGGCCCCCGCGCGGAACCCTTCTCCCCTAACCTGGCCGCATGACGGACCGACCGGCCGACCTCGACTACCTCTCGTTCGTCGACTACGCGATCGGGAAGACGCAGGCCGAGCTGCCCGCGACCGACCCGGTGGCGATGCGCCTCGGCCTCACGCTGCACCGGCTGGCGGGGGCACTGGTCTACGACTGGGAATCGACGGTCCACCGCCCCCGCGGCTGGAGCTGGGGCGGGTTCCGGGTGCTGTTCGTCCTGTGGCTGGCCGGCCCGCTGGAGTCCCGCCACGTGGCCCGGCTGGCCGGGATGAGCCGCGCGGCGGTGTCGGCGCTGGTCAAGACCCTGGAGCGGGACGGCCTGGTGACCCGCACCCAGGTCCCCCACGACCGCCGCGCGGTCCGGCTGGCCCTCACCGGGGCGGGCCACACGGCGGTGACCGACGCCTACCAGGAGCACAACACGCGCGAACAGGCCTGGGCCGCGTCCCTCACCCCGGCGGAACAGACGGTCCTGATCGGCCTGCTGGAGAAGCTCACCACCGGCCCGGCCGCCGCGGCCGCCCAGCGCCTGGCCTGACCGACCGCCCGGGTACGCGAACCGACCCCCCGGGTACGCGAACCGACCGCCCGGGTACGCGAACCGACCCTCCGGGTCAGCTGGCCAGGCCGGGCAGGGTCAGCGTGTGCCCGGTCTGCTCGGCCTTCGCACGCAGGTACCGGACGTTGTTCTCGGTCGCGAACACCCCGGTCGGCACCCGGTCGCGCACGGCGATGCCGGCCGCCCGCAGCTGCGCGGCCTTGTCCGGGTTGTTCGACAGCAGATCGACCCGGTCCACCCCGAGCGCCCCCAGCATCCGGGCGGCGACGGTGTAGTCGCGCGCGTCTTCGGGCAGGCCCAGCGCGGCGTTGGCGGCGTAGGTGTCGAGGCCACCGTCCTGCAGGGCGTAGGCGTCGAGCTTGTTGTACAGCCCGATCCCGCGCCCCTCCTGCCGCAGGTAGAGCAGGTAACCGCCGGCCTCGGAGATCCGGGTGACGGCTTCGGCCAGCTGCGGGCCGCAGTCGCAGCGCGCCGACCCGAAGACGTCACCGGTGAGGCACTCGGAGTGCGGCCGCACGAGCGGCACGTCACCGGGGGTGCCGAGGACGAAGGCGAGGTGCTCCCCGTCGTCGCCCAGCCCGCGGAAGGTCACGGCCTCGGCGTCGACGGCGGGCCCGCCACCGAGCCGCAGCGGGATCCGCACCCGCGTCCGCACCTCGGCCGTCCTGCCGTCACCCCTGGAGTCACCCACATGATCGACCCTACACGAAGTTCAAATTCGAACATCGAAAACCGGTCGCGCCCGGGTCGTATCCTCGGGGCCATGATCCCCGGGCCCACCGCCGCCTCGTTCCTGCTGGTCGTCGTCCTCGGGGCGATGTCGCCCGGGCCCGACTTCGTCGTCGTGACGCGCTCCGCGCTCGCCGGCGGGCGCCGGGCCGGGATGGCCGCCGGGCTCGGGATCGCGCTCGGTGTCTTCGCCTGGGTGGTGGCGATCGCGCTCGGCGTGGCCGCCGTGCTGACCGCGTCCGCGATCGCCTTCACCGTCGTCAAGCTGGCCGGGGCCGGCTACCTGGTCGTGCTCGGCGTCAAGGCGTGGCTGGCCGTGCGCCGCGGTGAGTACCGGGACCTCGGGGACGCCACCGGTGCCGGGCGGCTCGCGGCCGGCGCCGCCTTCCGGCAGGGGCTGGTGACGAACCTGCTCAACCCGAAGGTCGCCGTGTACTTCCTGGCCCTGCTCCCCCAGTTCCTCCCCGCCGGCGGCGCCGCGCTGCAGACGCTCGAACTGGCCGCGATCGCCACCGCCGGCACCGTGGTGTGGTTCGTCACCCTGGCCGTCGTCGTCGGGGCGCTGAAGCGGTTCTTCGCCGCCGGCCGCGTCCGGCGGGTGCTGGACGCCGTGCTGGGCAGCGTGCTCGTCGCGCTGGGGCTGAAGGTCGCCGCCGAAACGGCGTGAGCCCGGCGCCCGGGCCCACGCCGCCGGCGTTCAGAGCGCTTCGGACGCCAGGCGCGTGCCCTCGACCCGCGCCGCGATCTTCGCGAACGCGATGTCGCGCGGGGTCGACGTGTCGTCGGCGAACGGCGAGAACCCGCAGTCGTCGCAGGTGCCCAGGCGCTCGGCCGGGACGTACTTCGCCGCGGTCAGCACGCGGTCGCGGACCTCTTCCGCCGTCTCCACCCGCGGGTCGATCGGGTCGGTGACGCCGACGAAGACCCGCTGGTCCGCCCGGAGGTGCTCGGCGATCACCCGCAGCGCGCGCTCGGGGTCGGCTTCGCTGGCCAGCTGGACGAAGAACCGGCCGGCCCGCAGGTCGAACAGCGCCGGCAGCAGGCCCGCGTAGTCGACGTCGAGGCTGTGCACGGAGTCCTGGTCGCCGCCCGGGCAGGTGTGGACGCCGATCTTCGCGCGCTCCTCGGCGGTGAACCGGTCGAGCACGGCGTTGTTGAGGTCGACGAACTGCCGCAGCAGCCCGCCCGACGGGTCGAGCTTCAGCGACAGCCGCCCCTCGGTGAAGTCGATCTGGACGCTGTCCGCGCCCGCGTCGAGGCTGCCCCGGATGTCCGCCTCGGCCTCGTTGACCAGGTCGGCGACGAACTGCTCCCGCGAGTACCCCTCGATCCCGTCGGCCGGGTAGATCAGCGAGAGCGCCGACGCGGCGATCACCGCCTGCTTGACGGGCCGGGCGGTAAGCGTTTTCGCGCGGGTGAGGTACGAATCCGCGTGGGTCGCGTAGCGGAACGGGCCCGCGGTGAGCCGCGGCAGCTGCCGGGTGTGCCCGTCGGCGAACGGGATGACGACGCCGTCCGGGGCCAGGGCTTCGAGCCCGGCCAGCGGGTACGTCGCGAAGCTCGGCTTGCCCTGCTCCCCGTCGCTCAGCACCGGCGACCCGGTCTCTTCGAACCGGCGGATCGTGTCGGCCAGCGCGCGGCTCTCCAGCTCGGCGAGCGCGGCGGCGTCGATCCGGCCGGCCGCGTACTCGCCGAGGCCGTCGACGAGGTAGCCGGGACGCGGGATGCTGCCGATCGGTTCGGTGGGCAGGGTCATGGAATCCTCCGCTTGCTTGAAGGTCCTGACCGGCCACGAGCACGGCAGCAGGACGTGGCCGCCCCCAGCCGTCCGGCCGTGACCGGCCACGTTCGAGAGGCAACTTAACGTGGCCGAGGCCGGTCACGGAGCGCGGATCACCCGGTCGGACCAGAGAAAAGCACGAATTCGAGAGGCGTTCGGCGGTTCGCGAGGAGGACGATTGGGTATTCGCTACGGCGATACGGCGGGTTCGGCGCCGAAGGAGGCCCGATGCTCAGTCACCACGACCGCACCGAGCTCGAGAAGATCGAGCGCACCCTCGAGCTCAGCGACCCCGATCTGGCCGCCGCGCTGCGCGACGGCCGGCGCCCGAAGTCGCGCGCGCTCCGCAGCACCCTCCTGATCGTCTTCGACGTCACCGCCGTCACCCTGCTGGTCCTGGGTCTCGTGCTGCCCGAACCCGGGGTGACGCTGTGCGGGATCATCGCCCTCACCGGCACCGTCTGGACCCACGTGGCGCGGCACCGCCCCTGACGAGCTGAGGCAGACTGGGCGGGTGAAGTGGGTCCTGCACGTCGACCTCGACCAGTTCATCGCCGCGGTCGAGATCGCCCGCCACCCGGAGCTGCGCGGGCGGCCCGTCGTGGTGGGCGGCAACGGTGACCCCACCGAGCGCGCGGTCGTCGCGACGGCGTCGTACGAGGCCCGCGAATTCGGCGTGCAGTCCGGCATGCCGCTGCGGATCGCCGCCAAGCGCTGCCCGGACGCGGTCTTCCTGCCCAGCGACCCGGACGCCTACCTCGAGGTGTCGGCGCGCGTGATGGCCGCGGTGCGGGCCCTGCCGGTGGTGGTCGAGGTGCTGGGCTGGGACGAGGCGTTCGTCGGTGCCGAGACGGCCGACCCCGAGGCGCTGGCGGCGTCGATCAAGGAGGCGGTGGCCCGCGAGACGGGGCTGTCGTGCGCGGTCGGGATCGGCGACAACAAGCTGCGGGCCAAGCTCGCCACCGGGTTCGGCAAGCCGGGCGGGATCTTCCGGCTGACGCAGGAGAACTGGTGGGCCGTGATGGCGGCCCGCCCGACCGACGCGCTGTGGGGCATCGGCGGCAAGACGGCGAAGAAGCTGGCTTCGCTGGACATCCACACCGTCCTCGACCTGGCGGGCGCGGACCCCGCGGAGCTCGCGGCGCGGTTCGGCCCGAAGACCGGCCCGTGGCTGCGCCTGCTCGGCGGCGGCATCAGCGACGCCGAGGTGAACGCGACACCGTGGGTGGCCCGCTCCCGCAGCCGCGAGACGACGTTCCAGCGCGACCTGACGGACCCGGCGGAGATGGCGGCGGAGGTTTCGGCGCTGGCCAAGCGCGTCGCCCAGGACGTGCTGGACGAGGGCCGCCCGGCGGCGCGGGTCGCGGTCAAGGTGCGGTTCGTGCCGTTCCTGACCCACACGCACAGCATCACGCTGCCGGAACCGACGTCGGACGCGGCCGTGATCGACCGCGCCGCCCAGGAGGTGCTGGGGATGTTCGAACTGACCCGCGCGGTGCGCCTGCTGGGCGTGCGAGCCGAGTTCCCGCGCGACGAGTCGTGAGTGGTAAGGCGCGTTAGAACACTGTTTCTCACTCACGACCACCAGCGGCGATCCGGGCCGGCTTCGATGCGAACGCTAGCGGCCGTTCCAGTGCACGGTGGCCGGTGGCTCGAAGTACTTCCGCAGGTGCTGCTCCTCCGGGCGCCCGTGCAGCGGGAACCGGAAGGTGGACCCGTCCGGCCAGGTCAGCGTGCGCTTCGGGAAGTTCAGCGCGGGCACCTGCGGCGGCCGGGCCTCCCAGACGATCTTCGGCGGGGGCGCGTCGGCCGGGTCGGTGAAGGTCGTTCCGGTGTCCACCACCGCGAGGGACGACGGTGAGCACACCAGCCACGGACCGGACACCGACCGCAGCCGGTCGGCCAGGTCGAGCACCATCGCGTTCGCCGGGCCGGAGACCCGGATCTCGCGCTGGAACGGCCGGCCCGGTGCGCCGCCGTTCGCCAAGGCGAAGACCGCGAACACCGCCGTGCCGATCCCGCGCAGGACGGTCCCGAAGAACCGCCGGACCAGCCGCTTGCCTTCGACGGTGCCGTCCCGGCGGCGGCCGGGGACGGCGAAGCCGACGTCGGTGTCGCCGAGGCGCAGCACGATGACCGGCTCGCGCCACCGGTCCCGCATCAGCGCCTCGACCCCCTCCCGGAACCCGGGCCGGACCTGGGCCTCGGCCGACCACTGCTCGACGCGGCCGGCGAACCCGCTCAGATGTCCAGGTCCTTGCGCGTGTCCTCCGGGCTGCGGTCCCCGCCGATCTCGCTCTTGTCGAACCACGGTTCGTCCCCCTCCGGCGTGACCGCCTCCTTGCCTTCGGCGAAGGCACCCTTCCCGGCCCCGATGCCCGCCTTCACACCCGCGCCGGCGAGGAACGGCTTGACCCCCGCGGAGGTGCCGAACATCGTGGTGAGCGCCCGGTTGCTCGGCTGCCAGCCCTGGGCGGCCGCGCCGAAGCCGAACTTCGTCTCGCCCGGCATCACGCCGATCCGCAGCTTGCGGGTGAACACCTCGAGCTTCCCGGAGTAGCGGACCAGGAACTCCATGAACTTGTCGAGCAGCTTGCCGAACTTGCCGAGGTAGCGCGTCACCTTCTGCAGCACGCTGGCCGCCTTGGCGATGGACGCGGTCATCGCGGCCGCGACCGAGCCGCCGAAGCTGATCACCGACGCGGCCAGCGCCGGCAGCCACAGCGTGATCAGCCACGACACCAGCTCGGTGATGATCCCCTTGATCACCTCTTCGATGACCACCATCACCATCGACCACATCTGCAGCACTTCGGCCACCGAACCGGCGGCCGAGCCGATGCCGCGGATGCCCGAGGAGAAGTCGCCGAGCGCTTCCTTGGCCGCGTTGCCGGCGTCGTCCACCCACTCGGCCAGCGCGGTGTCGCCGGTGCGCTCGAAGTCCTCGGCGAGCGCGACGAAGCCCTGCGCGATCGTGACGAAGTTTTCGGAGGCGTGCCCGATGGCCGGGCCGTCGCCGGTGACCTGGTGCAGCGCGTCCTGCAGCGGCTGGACCAGTTCGAGCAGCATGTTCAGGCCGTGGCTGACCAGCCAGCCGATCGGGTCCATGGCGAAGGTGACCATGTCGCCGGCGGCGGCGCCGACGAACGCCGCGCCGTCACCCACCAGCGCGGCGCCCGCGGACGCCAGCTCGCCGGGGCCGTCGGCCTCGGCGGCCTGCCGCGCGTGCTCCCCGATCTTCTTGCCCGCCTTGTAGGCGGTGCCGGCCACCGGCACGTACCCGGCGGCGCGGTCGAGGTTGGCGCCCGTGCTCTCGTCGTAGGCTTCGACGTCCAGCGCGTCGGCGATGCTCTTCTTCGGCTCGGTCATCCGCCCTGTCCGATCGCGTCGATTTCCGCCTCGTACCGGCCGAAGGTGACCTTGCCGGCGTCTTCGGTGCCCTGGTACATCTCCGCGGCTTTGGTCAGTTTCGTGGTGAAGCCGTCGACGCCGTCCTTGAGGTCGGTCAGCAGCGAGCGCAGTTCGGCGAGGCGGTCGGTGTAGCCCTGCTTGGCGAAGAGGCCGATCAGCCCCCAGGCTTCGTTCGTCACGTCCGCGGCGTCGATCTTGGCGCCGAACTTGTCGGCTTCCTGTTCGTAGAACGGCAGCTGCCGGGCGTAGGCGGAGATCGCCCCGATGTTGGTCTGGATTCCTTCTGGCATCGCGGGTTTCCCTAGGATCGGCGGAGGATGGGGCCCTGGTCGAAGTCGTCGTCGTCCCCGGCGGCGGGCCGCCGGACGGGCCGCGACGGCGGCCGCGGTTGTGGCTCCGACGCGGGTTCGGCCGCCGCGGTTCCGAACGCTTCGGCCTGGGCTTCGCGCACCTGCGCCGAGACGTCGACGCCGAACGCGTCACCGAAGGTCTCGTCGACGATCCCGGCCTGCTGCTGCGCGGCCCCGGCCGCGGCCCGGCGGATGGTGTCCATGATCGTGGCGGCCAGCTGCCCGGCCTCGACGCGGGTGGCCCCGGCGGTGAGCCGCAGGTCGGTGATGGTCCCGCCGGCCCCCGCGGTGACGGTCACGGTCCCGTCCCGCGAGGTGACGGTCGTCTCAAGCCGGGCGATCCGCTCCTGCATGTCGCCGACGCTGGCGAAGCGGGCTTCGGCCTGCCGCACCTTGCTCTGGAAGTTCTGGAACTGGGCGATCAGCTCGTCCATCTGGGCGGACATCGGGTCTCCCTTTGCACGGTTCGGGGCCTGTGTCCGCATCATGGCAGATCGCGTCCGCCGCCGATCGCGTTTCGCCGGATCGCGCTCAGGAGCCGGTGAGCTCCACGGTCACGGTGCAGGTGTCCCCCACGGCGACACCTTCGGCGTCCCGGACCGCCCGTTTGAGCGGCAGGACGTAGGCCTCGCGCGCGCCGTCCGGGAAGATCGAGGTCCGCCAGCTCGTGGCGCCGAGCGTCACCCGGACGCGCACCGAACCGAAGCCGCGCCGCGGCCCGGCGGCGCGCTCGCGGATGTCGTCCGACGCGTCGGCGGGCAGGCTGACGAAGACCCAGCTGTCGGTGCGGCGGGCGTCCCACTCCCAGAGCTCGGCCTCGAAGACGAAGGTCAGCGGCACGGCGGGCGGTAGCCGTCGATGCGCAGGCCGCGGAACTCCAGCTCGTTCGGTGTCTTCCCGACGAACACCAGCCCGCGCGCCTCCTCCAGCGCCGAGGCGAACGAGTACGGCGGCGTCCCCAGCTCCGGCAGCGACGTCCACTTCCGCGGCGAGAAGGGGAAGAACTTCGTCACCAGCCGCCCGCCCGTCGACGGCACGCGCGTCAGCCACTTGTCGCCGCCGCTCCAGTGGGACGCCGGGCGCAGCTGGACGTACAGGTCGTCGGTCGCGCGATAGGTCAGCAGGAAGCCCGCCGACCGGGACAGGTCGGCCTGCGCCTCGAACCGGTTGCCCAGCCAGACCACGGCCACGTGCCACTCGGCGTTCAGGAACGTCACCCGAGCCGTGTACCGGTGCCCCGAGGGCACCAGCAGGCTCCCGGTGGCCGGGACGGTCGTCCCCTCGCCGCTGGCGAGCCACTGCTGCAGCCGGTCGATCGACGGTGTCGCGCACTCGCCGCCGGGCGAGGCGGAGGCGGCCGCCGGGGCGGTCAGCGGGAGGACGAGCAGGGCGGCCAGGGCCGAAAGCGTTCTGGCGAAGGGAAACCGGGCGCGCATTCCCCGGAAGCTAGCACCGCCGCCGGTCCGGCACCACCTGCCCGGGCGGGCCGGCGGGCCGCGCGGCTAGGCTCTTCGTCGGCGAAAACGACCACTTTCGCCGAGGCAAGCGCACCACGACGCGGGGAGAACACCCACATGCTGGACCGAGCGGTCATCGACGCCCTCTTCCCTGCCGACCTGCCCGAACCCGAGCACTGGGAGCAGCAGTACCCCGCCCGGTCGCTGCCCGAGGGCGCGCTGGTCACGCGCCTGGGCCCGTCGCCGACCGGGTTCGTGCACATCGGCGGCATCTACGTCGGCACCATCGACCAGGACGTCGCCCGCCGCTCCGGCGGCCGCTACCTCGTCCGCATCGAGGACACCGACCAGTCCCGCGAGGTCGAAGGCGCCCTCGAGCAGTTCGAACGCGGCTTCCGCTACTTCGGCCTCGCCGCCGACGAGGACACCGAGCGCGGCGGGGACTACGGCCCCTACCGGCAGTCGGCCCGCGAGCGGATCTACCTCACCTACGTCCGCGACCTGCTCCGCCAGGGCAAGGCGTACCTCGACTTCGCCACCAAGGAGGAGCTGGCCGCGATCACCCAGCGGCAGCAGGCCACGAAGCTGCCCACCGGCTACTACGGCAGCTGGGCGATCTGGCGCGACGCCGACCCGGCCGACGTCCGGGCCAAGCTCGACGCCGGCGCGCCGTACGTGGTGCGGTTCCGGGCTCCGGACGACACCGGGGCCCGCGCCCGCTTCACCGACGCGATCCGCGGGCCGCTGGAGGCCGAGGCCAACCGCAACGACGTCGTCATCCTGAAGAGCTCCGACCAGAGCCCGCGGCTGCCGACGTACCACTTCGCGCACGCCGTCGACGACCACCTCATGCGGGTGAACCTGGTGATCCGCGGCGACGAGTGGATTTCGTCGGTGCCGGTGCACCAGCAGCTGTTCGACGCGCTGGGCTTCGAGCCGATCGGCTACGCGCACATCGCGCCGTTGATGAAGCAGGAGGGCGGCAGCAAGCGCAAGCTGTCCAAGCGCAAGGACCCGGAAGCGTCCGTCGACTTCTTCATCGAGGCCGGCTACCCCGCCGAAGCCGTCCTCTACTACCTGCGCGGCCTCGCCAACGGCCGGCTCGCGGAGCTGCCGCTGGCGCAGGCGCTCACCGAGCCGATCAACCTCGACGAGTGCGGCGTCGCCGGTCCGCTGGTCGACCTGGTCAAGCTCGACGACATCGCCGCGGACCACATCGCGACGCTGTCCGGCGCCGAGATCCTCGACGCGGTCCGCGGGTGGGCCGAGCGGTTCGACCCCGAGCTGCGCCGCGTCCTGGACGAGGAGCCGGACCTCGCGCTGCGCGCACTGGCTGTCGAGCGCGAAGGGGCCGAGAACCCGCGCAAGGACCTCAAGAAGTGGGGTGAGTTCCGCGCGGTGTACGGGTTCTTCTTCCCCCAGCTGCACGCGGCGGTCACCGGCCCCGACGACGAGCGCATCGCGGCGCTCGGCGTGGACCCGGCGGTCGTGGCGGCGGTGGCTCGTGACTTCGCGGCGGACTACCGCCAGCTCGACGACGGCCAGGAGTGGTTCGACCAGATCCGGACGGTGGCGGCCAAGCACGGTTTCGCCCGCAACGCCAAGGAGTTCAAGAAGAACCCCGAGGGGTTCCCGGGTTCGATCCGCGAGGCGTCGCAGATCATCCGGATCGCCCTGACGGGGTCGACGCGCAGCCCGGACCTGCACGCGATCACGCAGGCGCTGGGGCAGGACGAGGTGCTGGGCCGGATCGCGGCGCTCGCGAAGTAGGTGCCGGAGGGCTCCGGTGGCTGCCGCCGGAGCCCCTGGCCCGCCGCCGCCGTCGCGGAGGTCGGGCGGGCCCGCTTCAGGTGCCGGAGCTCTCGTCGTCCTCGAACGGGCGGAACGGGAACCGCACCACGCTGGGCGTCCGTGTCCCGCTGTCGACCACTGCCGCGATCACCCCCGCCGCGTTTTCCCGGTCGAGCCGGGCCAGGAGGCGGGCGAGTGCTTCGGGCGCGCCCACCGGTTCCGCCGGGGTCTGGATCAGGGTGTGGTGGAGGACGCCCTCGTCCGGGCTGCCGCTGCTCGTCGCCGTGCGGGTCGTGGCGTCGAGCAGCCAGCGCGGTGGTTTGCCGGTCGGGGCCGGGGTCGTGTGTGCCGTCAAGCCGATCACCTGGTCGGCGCGGAGGAGGCCGTCGCTGAGCGTCGCGAGCCACACGGTGGTCAATCCCATAGGTCGGTCACGATCTCATACGTTACCCCGGAGAAGGGTTCCTCCCGGTCGAGGAGCCGGGCCAGGGCGCTCCGGATCCCGGCGGAGACGTACGCGACGAGGTCACGCCGGAAGTCGACGCACTTCACCCGCCGCGGCGGCGCGGATCCCGGCGACCACCGGCCCGGGCCGCGCGCGGACGTGAGATGCTCGACCCCGCAGGCAGGCCGAAGGCGGGAGGCGCAGCGGGTGACCACCTGGATCGACGTGATCAACTTTGTCCGGACGCGGTACGAGGTCCTCGAGGAGTCGGAGGGCTGGCTGCGGTTCCGGCTGGAGGGCCCGCGCGACCGCACGCAGCAGGCGACGGTGCACCACCTCGCCGAGCTCGACGGCGGCTCGTGGATCGAGATCTCCTCCCCCGTCGGCTGGGCCGACCGGGTCGACCTGCGGCGGCTGCTCGAGCTCGCCGGCGCCTCGGCGGTCGGCGGCGCGGCGGTGGTGGACGGGGTCGCGCTGCTCAAGCACACGGTGCCGCTGGAGGACCTCAGCATCCAGGAGGAGTTCGAGCGCCCGCTGAAGGCGGTCGTCGCCCGGGCGGACGCGTTCGAGCAGGAGCTCACCGACGCCGACGAGTTCTGACCGGCCCCACCGTCCACCCGGGACGGGTCAGCGCCCGGCGCGGCGCGCCCGGTCGGTGCGCCGCCGGTTCTCCTTCTCCAGGGCGGTGACGAGCTCCTCTTTGGACATCCGGGACCGCCCGGGGACGCCGAGCTGCTTCGCGCGTTCGTAGAGGTGCTGCCGGCTCGCGGTCGCGTTCACGCCGCCGCGGGTCGGCAGTTCCGGCTGCCCGGCGCCGCCGGCGGCCTGCTCGTCGGAGGGCCCGCGTTCGGGTTTCGGCTCCCAGTGGTCGCCGACCTTCTCGAAGGTGTGCTTCACCGCCGCGTAGGCGGTCTGCTGCGCCCGCCGTCCGGGGCCGTAGGTCCGCAGGGCGGAGTCGTGCGCGGCGACCCAGGTGTCCTGGGCCTTGCGCGGCGACCGCAGGAGGGTGCTGGGCAGGTCTTCGCGTCCGGGCATGGGGGCTCGGCTACCCGGCGGCGGGCTCGATGAAACGGCCTGCCGGGTCGGTTCGCGGTCCCGCGGGGTCGGTTCGCGTACCCGGAGGGTCGGTTCGCGTACCCGGAGGGTCGGTTCGCGTACCCGGCGGGTCGGCCGGTCGCCGTCCGAAGAGGACCGGGAGGCTCCCGTGCGGGGCCGCGCCGGGGTCGGGCATGCTGGTGGCCGGCGTTCCGGGGACGAGAGGGCGGACATGGGTGCTTCACCCGATTTGACCATTCCGGCGCGGGTCGACAGCCCGGTGCCGCCGCAGCCGCCCGCCTCCGGGGTGGCGCGGTGGCTGCTGGAGCACCGGGTGGCGCCCGTCGGGCGGGCCGGCGGGGAAGACCACGGCACGCCGCAGGCCTGGTGGAAGGTCATGTGCCTGACCGGCGTCGACTACTTCTCCACCCTTTCCTACCTGCCCGGGATCGCCGCGCTCGCCGCCGGCGCGCTGTCGCCGCTGGCGACACTGCTGATCGTCGCCCTGACGCTGCTCGGGATGCTCCCGATGTACCGGCGGGTCGCCCGCGAAAGCCCGCACGGGCAGGGCTCGGTGGCAATGCTGGAGACGCTGCTGCCGTTCTGGCGGGGCAAGCTGTTCGTCCTCACGCTGCTCGGGTTCGTCGCCACGTCGTGGATCGTCACGATCACGCTGTCCTCGGCCGACGCCACCGTGCACATGCTGGAAAACCCGTACCTGCCCGGGTTCCTGCACGGCCACGCGGTGCTGATCACCGTCGTGCTGCTGCTCGTCCTCGGCGGCGTCTTCCTGCTCGGGTTCAGCGAGGCGGTCGGGGTCGCCATCCCGCTCGTCGCGGTCTTCCTGCTGCTCAACGCCGTGGTCACGGTCGCCGGCGTGGTCGACCTGCTCGGCGACTCCGCCGCGCTCTCGCACTGGACCGACGCGCTGACCGCCGGCGGCGGCGGGTTCACCGGGATCGTCGGGCCCGCGGTCATCGCGTTCCCGATGCTGGTGCTGGGCCTGTCCGGGTTCGAAACCGGCGTCAGCATGATGCCGCTGGTCGCGGCGGACGGGAAGACCGCCGAGGAGAAGCTCGAGTCCCGGATCCGCAACACGCGCAAGCTGCTGACCGCCGCCGCGCTGATCATGTCGGTGTTCCTGATCGCGACCAGCTTCGTCACCACCGTGCTGATCCCGGCCGAGCAGTTCAAGGACGGCGGCGAGGCCAACGGCCGGGCCATGGCCTACCTCGCTCACCACGAACTCGGCGAAGTCTTCGGGACGGTGTACGACGTCAGCAGCGTCCTCATCCTGTGGTTCGCCGGCGCTTCGGCGATGGCCGGGCTGATCAACATCGTGCCGCGGTACCTGCCCTCCTACGGCATGGCGCCGGAGTGGGGCCGCGCGGTCCGGCCGGTGGTGATCGTCTACACGGCGATCAGCATCCTGATCACCATCGCGTTCGGCGCCGACGTCAACGCCCAGGCCGGCGCGTACGCGACCGGCATCCTGGCGATGATGGTCTCGGGTGCGGTCGCGGTCAGCATCTCGGCGGTCCGGCACCGCCACCGCGGCGCCGCGGTGGGCTTCCTCGTGCTCACGCTCGTCCTGCTGTACGCGCTCGTCGAGAACGTCATCGAAAAGCCGGACGGGATCGCCATCTCGGCGCTGTTCATCCTCGGGATCATCGTCGTCTCGCTGGTCTCGCGGGTCACCCGGACGACGGAGCTGCGCGCCGACCACATCGAGTTCGACGAGGAGTCGCGCCGGTTCGTCGCCGACTCGCTGGCCCACGACGGCGCCCTCCACATCATCGCCAACCGGCGCCAGGGCGGCGACGACGCGGAGTACTCCGCGAAGGAGGCCGAGCAGCGCGCGATGAACCCGGTCCCCGGCGCGGCCGACGTCCTGTTCCTGGAGATCGACGTGGTGGACCCGTCGGAGTTCAGCAACGTGCTCAAGGTCCGCGGCGTGGACATCGACGGCCACCGCGTCCTGCGCGCGGCGAGCCCGGCGGCCCCCAACGCGATCGCGGCGATCCTGCTGGCCCTGCGCGACGTGACGGGCGTGCGGCCCCAGTGCCACTTCGAGTGGGCCGAGGGCAACCCGCTGGGCCACCTGTTCCGCTACCTCCTCCTCGGCCGCGGCGACACGGCCCCGGTGGTGCGGGAGATCATCCGCAGCAGCGAGAAGGACCCGGACCGCCGCCCAGGCATCCACGTCGGCGGCTGAGCCGGACGGCGGCGCCCACACGGGCACGACTCGAGGGCTTACCGGAACACGGCTCACGCCCCCGCAGCACGGCGGGTCGAGCAGGCACTCATCAGCCCGGCAGCGGATCCGCTCCGCCGCCCTCGCAGGCCGGCGAGCTCAGCAGGCGATCATCGGCCCGACGGCGGCGGACCGGCTCGGCGGACCGGAGCGCGAGCGGGTGCCCGCGCCGGGCCACGATCTCCCGCCGGGCGGCGGGCCTGGCCGCCCGCTCGGGCCGGGGCGCGGTTCGGCGGCGGGGCCGCCGGGCGGGGCGCTCGGGCCGGGGGTCGTTCGGGCGATGGGACCGGGCCGGGGCGGTTGACCCAGGAGTCGAAGAGCAGGATCAAGCCCGCGAAGACGGCGAAGCCGATCCCGAGCCCGACGTTGACCAGCGCGCCGAGGATGCCCGCGACGAGCAGCACCGGAAACACCGCCATCAGGCAGAACGGGTCGATCCGGCCGAACTTCGGGCGCTTTCCTTCGCGCGGGCTCACTCCGGGTTCCTTCGCGCCATTCCTGCAGTATGCAGGGCCCGGCCCGGCGTTGCCACCCGATCGGCGCATCTGATCGATCATGGTCACGGCGGGTGAGCGGGGTGTGACGGCGGACAGAAACGGACAGAATCCGGCCGTTTCCGGGGAAAACCGGCCTCCGGTGGTGCAATGGCGCCTCCGGAAGGGGTATGCGCATGAAGCGGATCGGTCACGCACTCCTGGTCCTGGTCACCGTCGGCGGCGCGCTCGCCGGCGCCGCCCCGGCCTCCGCGGCGCCGCCGCCCACGCTCGTGTTCGCCAATCCGGACAGCCAGGCGCTGTTGGGCTCCGCCTACGCCGCCGCGTTGCAGAACCTGTTGCGCACCAACACCATCTCCTACGACGCCAAGTACGACCGGGCGGGGCTGCTCGACCCGGCGACCGGCATCGTCCGCGCCGGCGGCGGGTACGCCCAGCCCTGGACCCGCGACGCGTCGGTCAACAGCTGGAACGCCACCAGCCTCCTCGACCCGGCGCTGGCGAAGAACACGCTGTGGGCGGTCGTCGACAAGGACCCGGCCGGCGCCCTGCGCGTGCAGCAGGACGACCAGCAGTGGGACCAGGTCGTCTGGGTGACCGCCGCCTGGCAGCACTACCTGGTCACCGGCGACCGCGGCTTCCTGGACAACGCCTACCGGACGGCCGCGGACACCCTCGCCATCCGCGAACACGCCACCACGGCCGGCTTCAACCCGGCCTACGGGCTGTTCACCGGCGCGTCGTTCTTCAATGACGGGATCGCCGGCTACCCCGCGCCGCCGGCGGACGCGACCGAGTCGGTCAGCACCGGCAGCATGCCGTGGCCGGGCGTCGCGAGCGGGATGTACCTGAGCACCAACGAGCTCTACTACGCCGCCTACGTCAACGCGGCGAACATGGCCGGGAAGCTGGGCCGGCCGGCGTCGGAGGCCGCCGGGTACCGGGCCAAGGCCGCCGCGCTCCGGGCGGCGATCAACGACCGCTTCTGGAACCCCGCCACCGGCCTGTACGACTACCAGCTCCTCGCCGACGGCCGCCGCGGGGCGTTCCAGGAGGGCACCGGGCTGGCGTTCGCGCTGATCTTCGGCGTCGCGAACCCGGCGCAGGCCCGGTCGATCCTGGGCCACGCCCGGGAACTGCCGTGGGGCATGCCGGACACCTTCCCGAACTGGGCGCGCTACAGCGACGCGCAGCCCGGCCGGCACAACGCCATCGTCTGGCCGCTCGTCCAGGGGCTGTGGGCGAAAGCCCTCGCCGGGCAAGGGGAAACGAACGCCTACGCCGCGGAAACCGCGCGGCTGGCCAAGCTGGCCGGCGCCAACAGCGGGTTCTGGGAGATCCACAACGGCACGACCGGTGTCGTCGACGGCGGCTGGCAGCGGCTGGGCGACACGGTGAAGTTCCACTGGGGCTCCGAACCGGACCAGACCTGGTCGGCCACGGCGTTCCTCGACATGATCCACACCGGCCTGTTCGGGCTGACCTTCACCGACCGCGGGCTGTCGTTCGCCCCGCACCTCCCGGCGGGCTGGGGCGACGTGACGCTGCGGAACCTGCGGTACCGCGCGGCGAACCTCACCGTCGCCCTGCACGGCGCGGGCACCGCCATCCGGTCGGTCACGGTCGACGGCCGCGCGGCCTCCGCGGAGCTGCCGGCCACGCTGACCGGCGACCACACCGTCGACCTCACCCTCACCGGTGCCCCGGCCGGCGACCGCGACGGCGACGGCGTGCCCGACGCCCAGGACCGCTGCGCCGACACGGCGGGCACCGCGGCCCTCACCGGCTGCCCCGACCCCGCGCACCTCGAAGCCGAAGACGCGCACAACACCGGTGGCGTGAAGACGAACGTGAACCACACGGGCTACTCGGGCCGCGCGTTCCTCGACGGCCTCTGGGCGCAGGGCGCGTCGACGTCGTTCACCCTGCACCGCACCACGACGGCCCCGGCCCGCGGCTCGATCACCGTCCGGTACGCCAACGCCAACAGCGACACCCGCACGATGACGCTGTCCGTCGACGGCCAACCGGTGCGGCAGGCCGCTTTCCCGAAGGTGTCCGACAGCTGGGACGCCTGGGGCACGACGACGTTCGCCGACGTGCCCCTGACCGGCCGCGACCCGGTGGTGACCCTGTCCCAGGGCCCCGGCGACACCGGCGCGATCAACCTCGACTGGCTGGAGTACCGCGGGTAGCGAACACCATCCCGATGTCGGCGGCCGCCTGGACCGGGTCCTGCACGGCCTCGGCGGTAAAGCCGCGGGCGGTGAAGACGTCCCGGACCGTTTCGCGGTGCTGTGCCCAGCCTTCGACCTCGACGACGGCCTGCCGGACCAGCGGCCAGTGCCGGTCTTCGAGCCCGCGCAGGACGTCGAGCTCGGCGCCTTCGACGTCGACCTTGAGCAGGTCGACGTGGTCGATGCCGTGTTCGTCGAGCACCGCCGAGAGCGGCCGCACGCGGACGCGGTGGGTTTCGAGCTGCCGCATCACCCGCAGCTTGCGCCCGACGATGCCGCGCAGCACGGGCGCGGGTATGCGGCGCAGGCCGGCGCCCAGGCCGCCCCGGCGGATCATCTCGACGACGCTGGCGGTGACCCGCCGCCGCTCGGCGTCGACGTTGCCCGCGTCCCGCCAGGACGAGGAGAAGATGGTCGCCGCCGGGAAGTAGCTGAAGTCGAGCTCGTCCTCACCGGCGGCCAGCCCGTAAGGCAGCGCTTTCAGGCGGCCGCCGAAGAAGTCGCGGCCGTTGCGTTCCAGGGTCGCGTGCAGCGGCGGCAGGGGCTCGAAGGCGTAGATGCGCACGTCCCCGTCCAGCCGCTCGTACACGGCCGCGGAGAAGACCCCGACGTTGGCGCCGACGTCGAGGACGGTGGCGCCGGGGCCGAGCTCGATCCCGTGGGCGAAGTAGGCGCCGACCTCCTCGCGGAGGAAGGACACCTCCCACGGGTTGATGCTGTGCAGGTCGATCGCGTCCATGGTCACGAGCAGAGGCTTACCAGCAGCGGATTCCGCGGGGCACCCCCGTTCGGCGGCACCCGGCTCGAAAGCCCGGCGATCCGGCCGACGCACCGCGGAAGGGCGCGCGCCCCGCGGCCCGCGCCCGGACCGGCTGCTCGCCGCGATCAGGCCGGCCGCCACGAGCACCGCGGCGACGACCGCGAACCAGGGCTGCAGGTGGTCGCCGGTGCCGGCGGCGAGGAAGCCGGCCAGCCCGCCGCAGGTGCAGGGGGCGCCGATGCCGTCCAGCCGGGCGGCCGCCGCTGGACGACCCCGACCCCGCCGAGCCGGCCGGGTCCGCTTTGGCCGCCCCCTGACCACGCAGGCTTTGATCACCCCGCACCGGGGTAACCCCCGCCCATGACCGAATCCGAGCAAGGCCCGCTGACCCCCGACGTCCCGCCGCCGCCCGGCACTCCCGAGGTCGACCTCGACGTTCCCGTTCCCGAGGCCCACCGGGAACAGCCCCGCGATCAGGACGTCGACGACGACGCCGGTGAGGTCGAACCGCCCGGCTGAGGCCACGGCGACGCCGCCGTCAGCAGGCCGATCATGCCCGCCACCAGGCGCATCTGGTCCACCGTGCGGATGTCGGCCTCGACCAGGCGCGGCGAGCACACCAGGACCGCCAGCGCCTGGGCCCGCGACAGCGCCACGTTGAGCCGGTTGCGGGACAACAGGAAGTCCAGGCCGCGCGGCAGGTCGACGGCCGACGACGACGTCATCGTGGTGATCACCACCGGGGCCTCCTGACCCTGGAAGCGGTCGACCGTGCCCACCCGGACCCCGGGGAACCCGGCGTCGGCCAGGGCCCGGGTCACCGTCCGCGCCTGCAGGTTGTACGGTGCCACGACGACGATGTCCGCGTCGCCGAGCGGCCGCGGCTCTCCGTGGTCGGTCCACATGCGACCGTGCACTTCGGACACGATGCGGACCACCTCGGCCGCTTCCGCCACCGACCGCGTGGTGTTCCCGTGGTGGTCCACTTCGGACACGTACAGCCCGGCCGCGATCCCCTCGATGGCGCGGTCGGCGGCCGAGGGGTGCGCGTGCAGCCGTCCGGCGTAGGACAGGTTCGACACCGGTTCGCACACCGCCGGGTGCATGCGCCGCGTCTCGTCGAGGAAGTAGCCCAGCGACGGCGGCATGATGTCGGCCTCGCCGATCAGGTGCCCCAGCGCCGACGCCTCCGCGCCCGCCGGGTGCGTGCCCTGCACCACCTGCGGCAGCTGCTGCGGGTCGCCCAGCAGCAGGACGTTGCGCGCGCACACCGACACCGCGAGCGCGTCGGCCAGGGCGAACTGCCCGGCTTCGTCGATGATCAGCAGGTCGAAGGGCTCTTCGCGGATCGCCGCGTTGGCGAACGTCCACGCCGTGCCGCCGACCAGGTGCCCGGTGTCGTGCTCCTCGCGCCACTTCACCAGCGCCGGGTTGCTCTTCGGCTGCTCCCACGGCGCCGCCGGGTCCGGTGTCCGCTTGGCGCGCTTGGCGCACGGCAGGTCCGGTGCGGTCTTCTTGGCCGCGCTCAGCACGTTCTCGACGGCTTTGTGGCTGTTCGACGTCACCGCGACGGTCCGCCCGGCCTTCACGAGGTGGGCGATCAGCCTCCCGGCGAGGTAGGTCTTGCCCGCGCCCGGCGGTCCCTGAACGGCCAGCGTCGACCCGTCCAGGGCATCGACCGCCTCGATCACCGTGGCGACCAGGTCCGGCCCCGGTGCCGGCAGCGCCGCACCGCCCCGCAGCCGGGGCGGTGTCCGCCGGAGCAGGTCGACGCCGGGGTGCCGGGGCAGCTCCGGAAGCGTGCCGACGACCAGGCGGGCGAGTTCGGCGACCGCTTCGTCCTTGGGCGAGGGCCGGACCGGGCTGCCGGGCAGCACCGCGGACGGCCGGTCGTTCGTGGTCGCGTCCGGCGGGCTGCTCTCCTCCAGCGTCAGCTCCACGGCCGACGCGGCGACGACCTTCGCGTCGCGGGCGGTGTCGCCGTAGCGCAGCCGCACGTCGTCGCCCGGCGCGAACGGGTGCGGCCGGTCCGGGTCGCACGCCAGCTGCAGCGTCCGCTTCGCGGTCCGCGCCCGCCCGGACGGCGGCACCCACTCCCCCGCTTCCAGGGCGACCGGCACGGCGCAGGTGGTGTCCACTTCGAGGTCGCCGAGCGGCGCGGCCAGCTGGCGGAAGTACTCCCACCACGCCGGGTTCGTCTCCCGGCGGTGGTAGCCGACGGACGCGGCGAGCAGCGCGCGGGCCCGCTGCTGCCCGGTGAAGGCACCCGGGTCGTCCGGCAGCCCCTCGAGCAGCGGGTCGACCAGGGCGGCCAGCTGTGCGGCGCGTTCGGCACGCCGCTCGGCGGCGACGTCCTCCTCGGCCGCGCGCAGCAGCGCGTCCTCGGCGGATTCCTCGGCCGGCTCCGGGACGGCGATGCCCGCCTCGGCCCGGACCCGGTGCAGGAACTCGAACAACCGCTGCGCGGAAACGCAGTCGTCCTCGGTGTTCTCGGCGATGCGCCGCAGCACCTCGCCGGCGCGTTCCGGCTCCCCCGCCTGCGCGAACGCCAGGTACTCCTCGTAGGCGTCGACGTCGGACACGGCGGTCTTCGCGCGGGCGCCGGGCTGGTAGAGCGGCTCGAGGTGGCGGATCGAGTACGACCGCTGCGACACCCGCAGCGCCTTGCGCACGACCGCGTGCAGGTCGACCACCGCGCCGCTGCGCAGCAGGTGGTCGACGGTCTCTTCACGGGTGCCGTGCACCGCCGCCAGCCGCTTGATCGCGGTGACTTCGTACGGTGCGTAGTGGTAGACGTGCGAGCCGGGGTGCTCGGCGACCCGCGCCGCCGCGAAGTCGACGAACTCCTCGAACGCGCGCCGCTCCTGGGCCCGGCTGTGCGCCCAGAACGGCGTGAACTCCCGGTCGCCGACCGCGCCGAACAGGTACTCGAGCCCCTCGCCGGCGAGGGCGTGCGGGTCGCCGGCGAGGTCGGCGAACACGTCACCCGGCGCGGGCGCGGGCAGGGCGGCCAGCTCGTCCGGGTCGACGATCTCGTAGGCGACTTCGCCGGTGGCGTCCTGCCGGACCTGCAGCGCCGCCTGGGCGCGAAGGGTCGCGAACGCCGTCGCGGACAGGTCCCGCGGCCGGTCGGCCGGGCCGGCCGCGGCCAGGGCGTCGATCGAGCCGAGCCCGGCTTCGACGAGCTTGCGGCGCTGGTCGACGCGCATCCCGGCGACCAGCGAGAGGTCGCGGTCGGCTTCGCGGGCCGTCGCGCAGTGCCGGGCGAACCCGCAGCCGGCGCAGGCCGGGCGTTCGTCGGCCCACAGCGGGACCGGCAGCCGCGGCGGCCGTCCCGCCAGCCGGGCCCGCAGGCGGTCCACGAGCGGCCGGAAGTCCTCGACGCGCAGCGTCCGCGTGCTGCCGTCGGTGAGCCGCAGGTGCACGTCCGGTCCGGCGGGCCAACCGGCGCCGGCCAGGGCGTCGGCGCACGCGGTCAGCCGGACCACCGCGGCCGGCGTCGCCTGCCGGACCGGGGTCGTGTCGTGCACCTCGTAGCGGCCTTCGCCGTCCTGGACCAGGGCGTCCGCCTGCGCCGAGAACCCGCCGCCGAGGAAGACGGCCCGGTGGATCACCGGTGCCCCGGAGCGCAACGCCTCCTCCGTCGCCTTCGCGGCGAGCGCGAGGTCTTCGGCGTCGGCGGTCTCGTGGCGGCCGGGCTCGGGCCGCGGCGCTCCCGGCAGGCCCGCGGCCAGCGCCTGGTTCAGGAGGCTGCGGTGCTCGCATTCGAGCAGGTCGGCGAGATCGGCTGGGGTGACCATCGCCGCGCAGTCTGACACGGCCGCCGCGCACCGCCGCCGCCCGACACGCCGGTCGGGAACCCCGCGGCGCCCGCGTCCGTTGTCGGTTCCTACGGCACCGTAAGTTACGGTCGCGTAGGTACGGAAGGACATCCCCCATGCCGGTCCCCGAAACCACCCGCCTGCTGCACGAACTGGAAGGCACGGTCGAAGAGAACCTCAACCGGCACCTCGCCGCCGCCCAGGAGTGGATGCCGCACGAGTACGTCCCGTGGAGCCAGGGCCGCGACTTCGCCGAGCTGGGCGGCGAAGCGTGGGACCCGGAGCAGTCCCGGGTCAGCCCGATCGCGCGGACGGCGCTGGAGGTCAACCTGCTGACCGAGGACAACCTGCCCAGCTACCACCGCGAGATCGAGCGCGCGTTCGGCCGCGACGGCGCGTGGGGCACCTGGGTGCACCGGTGGACGGCCGAGGAGGGCCGCCACGGCATCTGCATCCGCGACTACCTGCTGGTCACCCGCGCCGTCGACCCGGTCGAGCTGGAGCGGATGCGGATGGAGACGATGCAGGCGGGCTACGACACCGGTGACAAGCCGCTGCTGAACGTCTGCGCGTACGTCTCGTTCCAGGAGCTGGCGACCCGCCTTTCGCACCGCAACACCGGCCGCTACACCCAGGACCCGCTGGCCGAGAAGCTGCTGGCCCGGGTGTCCACGGACGAGAACCTGCACATGGTCTTCTACCGCAACCTGGTCAAGGCGGCGCTGGAGATCTCGCCGGACGCCATGGTGCGCGCGATCACCGACGAGGTGCTGGACTTCGCGATGCCGGGCGCGGTCATCCCGAGCTTCCAGCGCAAGGCGGCGCTGATGGCCAAGGCGGGCATCTACGACCTGCGCATCCACCACGACGACGTCGTCCAGCCGCTGCTGCGGTACTGGAAGGTCTTCGACCTGACCGGTCTCGGCGCGGTCGGCGAGGCCGCCCGGGAGGAGCTGGCGACCTTCCTGAAGGGCCTGGAGACGCAGGCGTCCCGGTTCGAGGAACGCCGTGACGCGGCTGCCGCGCGCCGGGCGGCGCGGGGCATAGTGGACTGAGTCCCGCCCGCCGGAGGTCGCCGTGCCGCACCGAGGTCGCGTGCCCGGCGCCACCGGGCCGGTGCTGGGCCGCGCGCTGCGGGTGCTGGAGGCGTTCTCGCCGGACCGGCCGGCGCTGCGGCTGAGCGAAGTCGCGCGCCGGAGCGGGCTGCCGGCCGCGACCGCGCACCGGCTGCTGCGCGAGTTCTGCGCGTGGGGCGCGCTGGAGCGGGACGAGGCCGGCGTCTACCGGGTCGGGCTGCGGCTGTGGGAGCTGGGCTCGCTGGCGCCGCGGGGCCTGGGCCTGCGGGAACTCGCGCTGCCGTTCCTGGAGGACCTCTCGCAGATCACGCGCGAGAACGTCCAGCTCGCCGTCCGCGAAGGCACCGAAGTGGTGTACATCGAGCGGATCGCCGGGACGGGCGCGGTGCCGGTGCTGACCCGCGTCGGCGGCCGGTTCGCGCTGACCGCGACGGGTGTCGGGCTCGTCCTGCTCGCCCACGCGCCGGCCGAGGTCCAGGAGGACGTCCTCGGCCGCCCGATCGAGCGGTACACGAGCGAGACGGTGACGGACCCGGACCGGGTGCGGCACCTGCTGGCCGACGTCCGGACGCACGGGTTTTCCACCAGCGAGCGCCAGGTGACCCTGGACGCGCTGTCGGTCGGCGCGCCGATCCACGACGCGCGGGGCCAGGTCGTCGCGGCGGTGTCGCTGGTGGTGCGGTACGGGAGCGTGTCGCCGCACGCGCTCGCGCCGCTGGTGATGACGAGCGCCCGCGCCATTTCGCGGGCCCTTTCCATCTTATGAAATCGCCCTTCGTGGCGGCGGGGTCGCTCGCTCAGGCTGTGACCCGGCCCACCACGAAAGGACGACCCGATGAGCGCCATCCCCCGCGACCAGTGGTACGTCGCCGCCTACGGCTCGGAAATCGGCACCGAACTGTTCGGCCGCACCATCTGCGGTGAGCCGATCCTGTTCTGGCGGACGCGCGACGGGAGCGTCACCGCGATGGCGGACCGGTGCGTGCACCGGCGGTTCCCGTTGTCCCAGGCGCCTTCGCGGCTCGTCGACGACCAGGTCGTCTGCGGCTACCACGGCTTCACCTACGGCGTCGACGGCAAGTGCGTGGCCGTGCCCGGGCAGACCCGGGTGCCGCGGACCGCGCGGCTGACCCGGTATCCGCTGGTGGAGCAGGATTCCTTCGTCTGGGTGTTCATCGGCGACCCCGCGAAGGCCGACGCGACGACGATCCCGCGGGCGCCCTGGCTCGACTCGCCGGGCTACACGACGGTCTGCGGGATGGAACCGCTGCAGGCGCGGTACTCGCTGCTGGTGGACAACCTGCTGGACCTGTCCCACGAGACGTACCTGCACGGCGGCTACATCGGCACGCCGGAGGTCGCCGAAACGCCGATCACGACCGAGGTCGACGAGGACGCCGGGATCGTCTACGTCTCGCGGCACATGGCCGACGCGGCGTGCCCGCCGTTCTACGCCAAGTCGACCGGCCTGGAGGGCCGCATCACGCGCTGGCAGGACATCGAGTACACGCCGCCGTGCCTGTACAAGCTGCACAGCCGGATCGCGCCGGCCGGGTCGGTGCCGAACCCGGACGGCAGCGACCCCGACGCCTTCCACGTCGAGGTCGTCTACGCGATCACCCCCGAAACCGAGCACTCGACGCACGACTTCTGGGCGGTGGCACGGGACTTCGCGCTCGACGACGAAGGCGTGTCGGCGTTCCTCGCGGAGAACAACCGCACGGTGGTGCTGCAGGACGTCGAAGCTCTCGACGTCCTCGAGCGGGTGATCGCCGGTGAACCGGCGGGCTACCAGGAGCTGTCGATCAACATCGACACGGGCGGCTTGGCCGCGCGCCGCATGCTGCAGCGGCTGGCCACGTCGTGACCCGCCCGATGCTCACCGGCGACCGCGTCAACCGGATCCACTGGGTCCTCGGCACCGACCGGCTGCGCGCAGTCTGCCACTGCGGCGCCGAGCGCGAGTTCGAAGACCCGGTGCAGCTGTGGGACTGGCTGCTCGCCCACCCCGAAGGACACTCATGACCCTCGAACTGCTGGTGGCCGGCCGGGAAGAGGCGGCCGACGACGTCGTCCGGCTGACCCTGCGCGCACCCGGCGGCGGTGTGCTGCCGCCGTGGGAGCCGGGCGCGCACGTCGACCTGGTCCTGCCCGGCTTCGTGCGGCAGTACTCGCTGTGCGGCGACCCCGCCGACGCGACGACGTACGTCGTGGCGGTGCTGCGCGAGCCCGGCGGCCGCGGCGGCTCGGCGTACGTGCACTCCCTGCGCGTCGGAGACCGGGTCGAAGTGGCGGGTCCGCGCAACCACTTTCCGTTGGTGGACGCCGGAGGCTACCTGTTCATCGCGGGTGGCATCGGCATCACCCCGATCCTGCCGATGCTCGACGCGGTCGCTCGTTCGGGCCGCCCGTGGCAGCTGGTCTACGGCGGCCGGACCCGGTCTTCGATGGCGTTCACGACCGGCCTGGCCCGCCACGGCGACCGGGTTTCGTTCCGGCCCCAGGACGAACACGGACTGCTGGATCTCCCGGCGCTGCTGACCTCCGCCGGACCGGGCACGGCGGTGTACTGCTGCGGCCCGGAACCCCTGCTGGCGGCGGTGGAGGCCCTGGGACCGGCCGATCTGCACGTCGAGCGCTTCACGGCGCAGCCGGACGACGGCCCGCGCACGGCGTTCGAGGTCGAACTGGCCGGCTCGGGCCGGGTGCTGCCCGTGCCCGCGGACCGGTCGATCCTGGAGGTGGTCGAGGCGGCGGGGCTGTCGGTGCTGTCGTCGTGCCGGGAGGGCACGTGCGGGACGTGCGAGACGGGCGTGCTCGGCGGGGAGCCGGACCACCGGGATGCGGTACTGACGGCGCAGGAGCGGGCGGAGAACGAGGTGATGATGCTCTGCGTGTCCCGGTCGTGCTCGCCGCGGCTGGTGCTCGACCTCTGACTCAGCGTCACTGCACGGCGAACCGGGCCGATCTGTAGTGACATAGGACCGGTGAGAACTTTTCACTCTTTCGTGGACAAGGTGGACGAGCGGCTCGGCGACGGGCTCGAGAGTGCCCTGTGCGCCCATCACCGCCGGCGGCTGCGGCGGCTCGGCTGGGGTGAGGTGCTCGGCCCCGGTGGCTCCGACGACCGGCTGGGCGGTCGCGCGCCCGTCCGCGACGGCAACCGCGTCCAGGTGCTCATCGACGGCGAGGAGGCCCTGCCCGCCGTCGCCGAGGCCATCCGGCGGGCGAAATCGCACGTCCACCTGGCCAACTGGCACGCCAGCGCCGACTTCCGGCTGACGCGGGAGCCCGGCTCGCCCACCCTGCGCGCACTGCTGGCCGAGGCCGCCGGGCGCGGGGTCGAGGTGCGCGTCCTGCTCTGGGCCGGGCCGCCGGTTCCCGCGTTCCAGCCGTCGCGGAAGCTGGCGAAGGACGAACAGCGGAAGTTCACCGAAGGCACCGGCGTGCGCTGTGTGCTCGATGCCCGTGAACGGACCCTGCACTGCCACCACGAAAAGATCGTGGTCGTCGACGACGCCGTCGCGTTCGTCGGGGGCGTGGACTTCACCGCGCTCGAGGGCGACCGGCACGACAGCCCCGAACACCCGCCGCGGCCGATCGGGTGGCACGACCTCGTGGCGCGGCTCGACGGGCCCGCCGTCGCCGACGTCGCCGGCCACTTCCGGCGGCGGTGGACCGAGGTGGCCGGCGAGGCGCTGCCCGAACCCGCCGTCCCCGCGCCGGCCGGCACCAGCCGCGTGCAGCTGCAGAAGACCGTTCCCAACGACACCTACGGCTTCCTGCCGAAGGGCGAGTTCACCGTCCTCGACGGCTACCTGCGCGCCCTGCGCTCGGCGCGGCGGCTCGTCTACCTGGAGAACCAGTTCCTGTGGTCGCCGGAGATCGCCGAAGTACTGCTGGACAAGCTGAAGAACCCGCCGTCGGAGGACTTCCGGGTCGTCCTGCTGCTGCCGCGCAAGCCGAGCAACGGCTCGGACACCACCCGCGGCCAGCTCGGCCGGCTGCTCGACGCCGACGACGGCCACCACCGCCTGCTCGCCGCGACGATCAGCGCCCACGACGGCGACGAGTCGGCCCCGGTGTACGTCCACGCCAAGCTCGGCATCGTCGACGACGAGTGGCTGACCATCGGCTCGGCGAACCTCAACGAGCACTCGCTGTTCAACGACACCGAGGTCAACCTCGTCACCGACGACCCGGAGGTGGCCCGCACGACCCGGCTGCGGCTGTGGGCCGAGCACCTCGGACGTCCGGTTGCGGAGCTGGAACACCGGACCCCGGCGGACGTCGTCGACACCCTGTGGCGGCCGCTGGCCGAGGAGCAGGCCGAGCGGGAACGCCGGGGCGAGCGGCGGACCCACCGGCTGGTCCTGCTGCCGGGGGCCTCCCGCCGCGCGGCCCGGCTGCAGGGACCGCTGCGGGGACTGCTCGTGGACGGCTGAGCGCTACCGGATCCGCAGCTTCCGCATCAGCTTCAGCCCGGACAGCATGCTCTCGACGTACTTCTCGTACCCCTGCCCCGGCCGCGGCCCCATGACCTGCTTCTTCAGCACGGCCAGGTTCTGGACGTCCGTGTACTTCAGCAGCCCCTGGTCACCGTGCCGCGCGCCGACGCCGGAGTTCTTGACCCCGCCCGAAGGCGTCCCCTTGGCCGCGTAGGCCGTCGCCAGGACGTCGTTGACGTTGACGTTGCCCGACTCGATCCGCGCCGCCAGCGCGCACCCCGCCGCGACGTCGCCGCTCCAGACCGACGCGTTCAGCCCGTAGTCCGTGTCGTTGGCGAGCGCCACGGCGTCGTCGACCGTGCGGTACCTGTGCAGCGCCACCACCGGGCCGAACGTCTCGGTGACCCCGCACAGCATGTCCGTGGTGACGCCTTCGAGGATCGTCGGCTCGAAGAACGCCGGGCCGAGGTCGGGCCGCGGCTTGCCGCCGTGCAGCACCGTCGCGCCCTTGGCCACCGCATCGTCCACATGGGACTTGACCCGGCGCATGTGGTCCACCGAGACCAGCGAGCCCATGTCGGGGCCGAAGTCGTAGGCCGCGCGGACGTCGAGGGCCGCGGCCGCCGCCACGAACGCCGTCTTGAACTCGTCGTAGCGCGATTCCGGCAGGTAGATCCGCTCGATGTGCATGCAGATCTGGCCCGTGTTGCCGAACGCGCCGAAGACCGCGCCCTGGACGGCTTCCGGGACGGACGCGTCCTCCAGCACGATCATCGGGTTCTTGCCGCCGAGTTCCAGGCAGCACCCGATCAGGTTGCGGCCCGCGCGTTCGCCGATCACCCGGCCGGTCGCCGTGGAACCGGTGAACATCACGTAGTCCGCGCGGTCGATCAGCGGCGGCCCGACGTCCGGGCCCTCGCCGCACACCACCTGGAACAGCCCCTCGGGCAGGCCCGCCTCCTCCAGCAGCCGGACGCCGTAGAGCGGCGAAAGCGCCGTCTTGTTGTCCGGCTTCAGCACCACCGCGTTGCCGGCCATCAGCGCCGGCACCGCGTCGGAAACGCCGGTGGCGAACGGGAAGTTCCACGGCGCGATGATGCCGACGACGCCCTTGGGCAGCCGGACCTCGGTCGACGTCGTCAGCAGCGGCACCGGGCCGCCGCGCTTGGTCGGCGCGAGCAACCGGGCGGCCCGCCTGAGGTAGTGGCTCATCACCATCGGCGGGTCGCAGGTCTCCTCGATCGCCATCCGCCGGTTCTTGCCGCTCTCGACCTGGATCAGGTCGGCGATCGTCCGCGCGTGCCCGACGAACAGCGCGTGCGCCCGTTTGAACACCGCCAGCCGCTCCTTGACCGGCGTGGCCGCCCACTTGCGCTGGGCCTCGCGGGCGACGGTGAACGCCCGCTCGATGTCCTCGGTCGTCGACTGCGGCAGCTCGACGAGCACGTCACCGGTGTAGACCTCGGTGAGCTTCCAGGTCGCGCCGGCCGAACCCGGCACCCTCGCGACGAGCTGCTGCAGGAAGGCGTCGGTGACCGACGCGGGCCGGGTGAGCCCGAGCGGCGTGAGCGTCATGACGGGCTCCCGAGGACGAGCCGGGCGCCCATTTCGCCGATCATGATGCAGGGCGCGTTGGTGTTGCCGCCGGTGATCGACGGCATGATCGAGGCGTCGCAGACCCGCAGGCCCTCGACGCCGTTGACGCGCAGGTCGGGGCCGACGACGGCGAGCTCGTCGACGCCCATCCGGCAGGTGCCGACGCCGTGGTAGACCGACGTCGCCCGGTTGAGGATCGCGTCGCGCAGGGCCTGCCCCTTCAGGTCCTTGCCGGGGTGGATCTCCTCCTTCACCGACCCCTTGAACGCCTTGGACGCGAAGATCTCGCGCACCATTTCCGAGCCTTCGCCGAGCAGTTCGAGGTCGGCCGGGTCGGACAGGTACCGGAAGTCGATGAGCGGCGCCGCGACCGGGTCGGCCGAGGCGAGCCGCAGCGTGCCGCGGCTCTTCGGGTAGATCAGCGTGGTCAGCACGGTGAGGGCCGGGCGCTTGTCGACGTCGTGGCGGATCGGCGCGTCCTGGTTGGGTGACACGTACGCCCACGGCAGCAGGTGCAGCTGCAGGTCCGGGACCGCGCCCGCCTGCGACGTCCGCAGGAACGCGACCGCTTCGAAGACCGAGTTGGCCAGGAACGTGCTGCCGGGCTTGAGCAGCTCCCGGGCCAGGCCGCGGGCGAAGTACGGCGCCGTGCCCTTGTTCCTGCTGGTCGAGACGTGGAACGTCAGGGCGTGGAACATGTGGTCGTGCATGTTGTCCCCGACGGGCAGGTCGGCGACGACGTCGATGCCGTGCTCCTTGAGGTGTTCGGCGCGGCCGACGCCGGAGAGCATGAGCAGCTGCGCGGACCCGATGACCCCGGCGGAGAGGATGACCTCCTTGCCGGCGCGGATGGTCCGCCGTCGGCCGCGGTCGAGCACCTCGACGCCGACCGCGCGGCCGTTCTCGATCAGCACCTTCTCGGCCAGCACCCGGTCCTGCAGCTGCAGCGTCGGGGGCGAGAGGTGGTGGAGGTAACCGCGCGAGGCGCTGTAGCGGAGGCCGTCGGCGGCGTTCTGCTGCATCCGGCTGACGCCCTCTTGGGACTCGGCGTTGTAGTCGTCGAGGATCTTGCAGCCGAGCGCGTCGGCGGTGGCGTCGACGAACTGCAGCGAACCCTCTTGGGGGTTCTTCGCGCGGGTCACCCGGATCGGGCCGCCCGCACCGCGGAAGGCGTTCTCGCCGTCTTCGAAGTCCTCCATGCGCTTGTAGGCGGCGTTGACGCTGTCGGCGTCCCAGCCGGTGTTGCCCTCGGCGGCCCAGGAGTCGAAGTTGGCGCGGTTGCCGCGGACGTAGACCATGCCGTTGATGGAGCTGGAGCCGCCGACGACCCGGCCGCGCGGCACCGGCATCCGGCGATCGAGAACGTGTTTCTGCGGGACGCCGTAGTAGCCCCAGTCGTTGAGGGCCTTGAGCTGGGGCACGGCGTGCATCGGCCCGACCAGCCCGGGCTTCTTCACCAGCAGCTGCTCGTCGCTCTTCCCGGCTTCGAGGACGATCACACTGGCCCCGGCCTGCGCCAGCCGTCCCGCGATCGCCGCCCCCGAGCTCCCCGACCCGACGACGACGTAGTCGGCCTCGTCGCCGCGCGCCGCCCTTTTCGCCATGTCCGCTCCTCGCTACGACCGGCCACCAGAACTGTAACGTGTTCTAGTTCAGGCCAACCGTATAGCGCCGACCCCGGGAAGCGCAACGGCCCGGGCCGTCAGCCCCAGGCCAGGACGCGGTGGTGCAGGCCGGTCGACGACGCCAGCCACTCCCCCACGGCGTCCGCCGGACGCCCCACCTCGGGCGCGTAGGTGTCGCCCTCGAAGGATTCCCGCAGCTCGGTGACGACGATCCGGTCCGCGACCGGCAGTGCCGCCCGGTACACCGCCGCCCCGCCGATCACCCACAGGTCGCCGTCCACCGCGGCCAGCGCCGAAGGCAGGTCCGGGAACGTCTCGACCCCCTCCTGCGGGGTCGCCGACAGCACGAGGTTGCGCCGGCCCGGCAGCGGCCGGAACCGGGGCGGCAGCGACTCCCACGTCCGGCGGCCCATCAGCACCGCCGCCCCCGCGGTCACCGCGCGGAAGTGCTTCAGGTCCTCCGGCAGGTGCCACGGCAGCCCGCCGTCCCGGCCGATGACACCGTTCGCCGCCTGCGCCCAGATCAGCCCGATCACACCGCCACCGGGGCCTTGATGCCCGGGTGCGGGTCGTAGCCCTCGACCGAGAAGTGCTCGTAGGTGTAGTCGAACAGGCTGCCGGCCGGCTTGAGGCCGAGCGTGGGGAACGGCCGCGCGTCGCGGGCGAGCTGCGTGCGGACCTGCTCGACGTGGTTGTCGTAGATGTGGCAGTCCCCGCCGGTCCAGACGAAGTCGCCGACGCCGAGCCCGGCCTGCGCGGCGATCATGTGCGTCAGCAGCGCGTAGCCGGCGATGTTGAACGGCACGCCGAGGAAGAGGTCCGCGCTGCGCTGGTACAGCTGGCAGGACAGCTCGCCGTCGGCGACGTAGAACTGGAAGAACGCGTGGCACGGCGGGAGCGCCATGCGCGGGATGTCGGCGACGTTCCACGCGGACACGATGATCCGCCGCGAGTCGGGGTTCTCACGCAGCGTGCGCAGGACCTCGGCGATCTGGTCGACGTGTCCGCCGTCCGGGGTCGGCCACGAACGCCACTGCACGCCGTAGACCGGGCCGAGGTCCCCGTCGTCGGCCGCCCACTCGTCCCAGATCGTGACGCCGTGCTCCTGCAGCCAGGAGACGTTCGCGTCGCCGCGAAGGAACCACAGCAGCTCGTAGGCGATCGAGCGGAAGTGAACTTTCTTCGTGGTGATCAGGGGAAAACCTTCGGCGAGGCGATACCGCAGCTGGTGCCCGAAGATCGACCTCGTGCCCGTGCCGGTACGGTCGCCCTTGCGGGTGCCCGTGTCGAGGACGTGGCGGAGGAGGTCTTCGTACTGCGTGTCCGGCATGCCCGGGACTCTAGCCATTCCGCTGACGCAGCGTGAACTCCGGCTGGGCCACACGGACGGGGGCAATAACTTGACCCATTCCAGAAAAGCCCCTAGGGTCGGCGGTGATGTCGGACTTCGAAGCACAGCTGCGTGCGGTCTCGCTGCGGGTCACCCGGCCCCGGCTGGCCGTGCTCGCCGCGCTGCGGGACCACCCCCACGTCGACACCGAGACGGTGATCGACCTGGTGCGGGCCGACCACCCGGCGGTTTCGCACCAGACGATCTACGACGTGCTGCGGGCGCTCACCGACACCGGCCTGATCCGGCGCATCCAGCCGGCCGGCGCGAACGCCCGCTACGAGTCGCGGGTGGGTGACAACCACCACCACGTCGTGTGCCGTTCGTGCGGGGCGATAGCCGACGTCGACTGCGCCGTCGGCCACACCCCCTGTCTGACCGCTTCGGACGACCACGGTTTCGTGATCGACCAGGCGGAGGTCGTCTACTGGGGCACCTGCCCCGGCTGCGCGGCCGCACGTCCCCGAAATGATTCGCCGCTCCCGGAAGGAAGTAAATGAGCTCCACCCAGGACAACCCGTCCAGCGCGCAGGGCGTGGACAAGAAGGCGGCGGCCGGTTGCCCGGTCGCGCACGACTCGGTGACTTCGCAGGGCAGCGAGAGCGAGAACCCGGCGATCGACTCGCCGACCCCCAAGACCGGCGGCCGGCCGCGCACCCTCCAGGACTGGTGGCCCAACCAGCTCGACCTCACCCCGCTGCACGCGCACTCGTCGAAGAGCAACCCGCTCGGCGAGAAGTTCGCGTACGCCAAGGAGTTCGCGAAGCTCGACGTCGAGGCCCTCAAGCGGGACATCACCGACGTCCTCACCACCTCGCAGGACTGGTGGCCGGCGGACTTCGGCCACTACGGCGGCCTGATGATCCGGATGAGCTGGCACGCGGCGGGCACCTACCGCATCCACGACGGCCGCGGCGGCGCCGGTGACGGCGGACAGCGCTTCGCCCCGCTCAACAGCTGGCCCGACAACGCCAACCTCGACAAGGCCCGCCGCCTGCTGTGGCCGGTCAAGCAGAAGTACGGCCAGAAGATCTCGTGGGCCGACCTGCTCGTCCTGGCCGGCAACGTGGCCCTGGAGTCGATGGGCTTCCAGACCTTCGGGTTCGGCTTCGGCCGCGTCGACACCTGGGAGCCGGAAGAGATCTTCTGGGGTCCGGAGGACGACTGGCTGGGCGACGAGCGCTACGCCAGCGACACCGAGATGGTGCCCGAGCTCGGCGCGACCGAGATGGGCCTCATCTACGTCAACCCCGAGGGTCCCCGCGGCAGCGCGGACTTCGAGGCCGCGGCGCACTTCATCCGCGAGACCTTCGCCCGGATGGCGATGAACGACGAGGAGACCGTCGCCCTCATCGCCGGCGGCCACACCTTCGGCAAGACCCACGGCGCCGGCGTGGCCGACGACCACGTGGGCCCGGAGCCGGAGGGCGCCCCGCTGGAGGCGCAGGGCCTCGGCTGGCTGAACACCCTCGGCAGCGGCAAGGGCCAGGACCAGATCACCAGTGGTCTCGAGGTCACCTGGACCGACAAGCCGACCGAGTGGAGCAACCGCTTCTTCGAGATCCTGTTCGGCTACGAGTGGGAGCTCACCACCAGCCCGGGCGGCGGCAAGCAGTACGTCGCCAAGGACGCGCCGGAGATCATCCCGGACCCGTTCGACCCGGACAAGAAGCACAAGCCGACGATGCTCACGACCGACCTGTCGCTGCGCTTCGACCCGGTCTACGGCCCGATCTCGCAGCGGTTCAAGGACAACCCGGACGAGTTCGCGCTGGCCTTCGCCAAGGCCTGGTACAAGCTGCTGCACCGCGACATGGGCCCGGTCAGCCGCTTCCTCGGCCCGTGGGTCGCCGAGCCGCAGCTGTGGCAGGACCCGGTGCCGGCCGTCGAGGGCGACCTCGTGGGCGACGCCGACATCGCCGCCCTCAAGGCGAAGGTGCTGGAGTCCGGCCTCTCGGTGTCCGAGCTGGTTTCGACCGCGTGGGCGTCGGCCGCGAGCTTCCGCTCCACCGACAAGCGCGGTGGCGCGAACGGCGCCCGGATCCGCCTGGAGCCGCAGCGTAACTGGGAGGTCAACCAGCCCGAGCAGCTCGGCAAGGTCCTCGAGGTCCTCGAGGGCGTCCAGCGCGAGTTCAACGGGGCGGGCGGCGCGCAGATCTCGCTCGCCGACCTGATCGTGCTGGCCGGCTCGGCCGCCGTCGAGAAGGCGGCGCGCGACGCCGGCGTCGAGACGACCGTGCCGTTCCACCCGGGCCGCACCGACGCCACGGCCGAGCAGACCGACGTCGACTCGTTCAAGGTCCTCGAGCCGCGCGCCGACGGCTTCCGCAACTACCTGCGGGCCGGCGAGAAGCGCCAGCCGGAGGTGCTGCTGGTCGACCGCGCGTACCTGCTCGACCTGACCGCGCCGGAGATGACGGTCCTGGTCGGCGGCCTCCGCGCCCTCGGCACGAACCACGGCGGTGCCGCGCACGGCGTCCTCACCGACAAGCCGGGCGTGCTCACCAACGACTTCTTCGCCAACCTGCTTGCCCCGGGCACGCGGTGGAAGGCGTCGGAGTCGGCGGAGAACGTCTACGAGATCCGCGACGTCACGACCGACGAGGTCAAGTGGACCGCCACCGCGGTCGACCTGGTCTTCGGGTCGAACTCGCAGCTGCGGGCGCTGGCCGAGGTCTACGCCAGCGACGACGCTCGCGAGAAGTTCGTGGCGGACTTCGTCGCGGCGTGGACGAAGGTCATGGAGCTGGACCGCTTCGACCTCGCCTGATCGCTCCCCTTGCCACGGGCCCGGCCGGTTTCCGGCCGGGCCCGTCCGGCGATCTTGACATCGGGTGCACGCCGACCTACCGTGAGTTCCACGCCGCCGGGTTGTCCAGACCATTTATCGTCTGAAAGGACACCCGATGACGCGTGTTCGTGCTTTGCTCGTTCTCCTGGCGGTCCCGGCCCTGGCCGCGGCGACCGCGTCCCCCGCACTGGCGGCGAACCCGGCCGTGGCCCCGGGCGGCAACTTCGACCTCGCGGTCTGGCAGCTGCAGGAGCCGGTCGGCTCGCCGGGCAGCCCGACGACCATCTCGTCGTCCCGCCTGCAGGGCGCCAACGGCTTCCAGGACAGCTACTTCTACACCGACACCCGCGACGGCGCGATGACCTTCTGGGCGCCGGAAAAGGGCGTCACCACGCCGAATTCGAACTTCGCGCGGTCGGAGCTGCGCGAGATGAACCGCGACGGATCGGCGGCGAACTGGTCGCTGAGCGGGTCGCACAAGCTGACCGCGACCCTGCGCGTGGTGTCGGTGACGTCGAACGTGTGCGTCGGCCAGGTGCACCTCGGCACCGGCGGCTCGTCGACGAAACCGCTGCTGGAGCTGTACTACCGGGCGAGCGGGGACATCGTGCTGGGCACGGAGAACTCCCCCGACGGCGGGCAGACCGCGCACACCGTCGGCCACGTCGCCGTCGGCAAGACGTGGAGCTACACGATCGGCATCTCCGGCGGCAGCACCATCGACCTCACGGTCAACGGGAGCACCACGCACTACGCCATTCCGTCGTCGTTCAAGGCGTACAAGCAGTACTTCAAGGCGGGCTCGTACAACCAGTCCTCTTCGGACAGCACGACGAAGGGCGCGCGCGTGGCGTTCTACGGCCTGAAGGTCACCCACGGCTGACCGCGCGGCCCGGCCGCCACCGGGCCGCCGCTCGTCAGCGCCAGCCCAGTTCCGGGGCCACGTGCGTCAGGATGTTCTCCAGCACGTGCGCGTTGTAGTCGACGCCGAGCTGGTTGGGGATGGTGAGCAGCAGGGTGTCCGCGGCCTGGACGGCCTCGTCCTCCTTGAGCTGCCGCACGAGCTCGTCGGGTTCCCCGGCGTAGGAGCGGCCGAAGATCGCCCGGGTGTTCTCGTCGATCATGCCGACCTGGTCACGCGAGTGGCGGTCGCGGCCGAAGTACGCACGGTCGGTGTCGTTCGTCAGCGCGAAGATGCTGCGGCTGACCGAAACCCGCGGCTCCCGCTCGTGGCCGGCTTCGGTCCACGCTTCGCGGTAGGCCTCGATCTGCTTGCGCTGCTGGACGTGCAGCGGTTCGCCCGTTTCGTCGTCCTTGAGCGTCGAGCTCTGCAGGTTCATGCCGAGCTTGGCGGCCCAGACGCTGGTCGCGTTCGAGCCGGAGCCCCACCAGATGCGGTCGCGCAGGCCCTCGGAGTGCGGTTCGAGCCGCAGCAGGCCGGGCGGGTTGGCGAACATCGGCCGCGGGTTCGGCTGTGCGAACCCCTCGCCGTCCAGGAGCTTCAGGAAGACCTCGGTGTGCTGCCGGGCCATGTCGGCGTCCGTCTCGCCCTCGCCGGGGGCGTACCCGAAGTAGCGCCAGCCGTCGATCACCTGCTCGGGGGATCCCCGGCTGATGCCGAGCTGGAGCCGGCCCCCGGAGATGAGGTCGGCGGCGCCCGCGTCCTCGATCATGTACAGCGGGTTCTCGTAGCGCATGTCGATCACGCCGGTGCCGAGCTCGATCTTCGACGTCCGCGCGCCGATCGCCGCCAGCAGCGGGAACGGGCTCGCCGCCTGCCGCGCGAAGTGGTGCACGCGGAAGTAGGCGCCGTCGACGCCGAGTTCTTCGGCGGCCACCGCCAGGTCGATCGACTGGTGCAGGAAGTCGGCGGCCGACCTCGTCTCGGAGTGCGCGCCCGGCGACCAGTGGCCGAACGAGAGGAACCCAATCTTCTTCACACCCCCTCAGACGTCCGATGGCCGGGAATGATTCCCGGATGTGACGGGCTCGGTCGCTCGTTCCGGTGAATCGCCGCCCGGGTCCGGCCGGGCCGGGTACTCCGCCGGAAACGAGGAGGAGACGCATGCCCGACAACGACCTCACGGGGTTCCTGATCATCGGCCTGGTGTTCGTGGTGGCGGACGGCCAGGTCCTCTACCGCGGCGGCCGGCGGTACCTGAGCGGGCCGGACGGCGAGGAGGGGACCGGCTCGATGGCCTGGATGGTGGTGACCGTGTTCCACCTCGTGTCGTTCGGCGTGCTCGCCCTGCTCTCGGTCGTCGGCCCGCAGTGGTCCGGTTCGACGGCCGCGCTCGTCGGCCGGCTCGGAGTCTTCCTGCTGCTGATGGCCGTGGCGCACGTGCTGACGCTGGCCGTGCTCGCCCGGCGCCGGCAGGACCGGCTCGTCGAAGAGCACTTCCAGGAGCGGGAGACCGAGCCGCGCGGCACCGAAACCCACGTCCGGCCGGCCACCGAAGTGGTCGTCGAGCCGACCGCGGCGGACCCGGCGTGGCGGCCCGCCGTCACCCCGGTGCCCGGCCAGGACGGCGCGCACCCGCGGGTCGCCCCCGATCTCGGCAACCACGGGCCGTACCGCACCTGAACTGCACCGCAGGCGTTCACCGGATCGAAGGAATCCGCCCGGCGAGCCGCGGCTCCGCGCTGCCGCTGCCCCACCGGGCGTGATTGGATCTTGCCCGGCCGGTGCGTGAGGAAGGAAACTGCGGTGCGAACGTCCCGAGCAGGGCTGGCGGTGGCCGTCTCGGTCCTGGTGGCGGCCACGGCGCCCGCCGCCGCGACCACGCCCGACCCGCTCGCGCCCTACCGGGGCCAGCAGGTCGCCTGGGGCGCCTGCCCCTTCAAGCAGGGCACCCACGCCCGGGCCGCGCAGTGCGCCCGGATCACGGTCCCGCGGGACTGGGCGGCGCCCTCGGCCGGCACCGACCTGCAGGTCTCGATCAGCCGCGCGGCGGCCACCGCGACCCGGCAGGGTGCGATCCTGGTGAACCCGGGCGGGCCCGGCGGCCAGGGCACGTCGCTGGCCGGCGCGCTGGCGAGCCTGGAACCGGCGCTGAACGAGCACTACGACCTGATCGGCATGGATCCCCGCGGGACCGGCCAGGAAGGCGGCGAGGACAAGGGGTACGTCTGCCGCGTGCCGCTGGGCCGGCTGCCCGCGGACGACGACGACCTCGACGCCCGCGACCGCTCGGCGGCCAGCATCGCCGTGCACCAGCGGACCCCGCGCGTGCTGGCCGAGGCGTGCCAGAGCGACGCGCTCGCGCCGTTCGTCACCACCTGGCAGACCACGCACGACATGGACCTGATCCGCGCGCTGCTGGGCGACGAGAAGCTGAACTACCTCGGTTTCTCCTACGGCACCTGGCTCGGGGCGAAGTACGCGTCGCTGTTCCCCGACCGCGCGGGGAAGCTGGTCCTCGACTCCAGCGTGAACTTCGAGGGCCGGCTGCAGGCCGCGTTCGAAGCGTTCCCGAAGATCGACCAGCGCCAGTTCGACGGCGTCTACGCGCCGTGGCTGGCGCGGCGGTTCCCGGACCAGCTCGGCAGGACCGCCGTCGAGGTCCGGGCGAAGTGGGAGCGGCTGCGCACCTTCTTCAAGGCCAAGGGCGTGCCACCGGACGTCTTCGACTCGGTCTTCGTCGGCAACGGCAGCACCCGGCAGTGGATGACCGGCGCGCTGGTCCTCACGAAGGGGGCGGCGGCGATGGACGGCACCGCCACCCCGCCGCCCGCCGCGCTGCGCAGCGACCTCGACAGGGCCTCGCGCGCGGTCTTCGGCCGTCCGGCGGACCGGCTGACGGCCGCCGACGTCGCGGCGGACCCGCCGGAGCCCGACTACGCCGACGTCCCGGGGACGCGGCTGGCCGTGGCCTGCGGCGACCAGCCGACGCGGACGGCGAGCTGGTACAAGCTGCTCAGCGACCTGCAGGGGCCGGCCTACCCGCTGTTCGGCTGGGCGTACGGCCTGAGCGAGGCGTGCGGTTTCTGGTCCGACCCGCCGCAGCACGACCTGCCGAAGCTTTCGCCTCGGGCGGCGAAGAACATCCTGGTGGTGCAGGGCGAATTCGACCCGCAGACCGGTTACGAGCAGGCGGAGGCGGCGGCGCGGGCGGCCGGGATCCCGATGATCTCGGTGGCGGATTCGCCCTTCCACGGCCAGTACGCCGTCAGCGGCAATTCCTGTGTGGACGATCTGGTGAACGGCTTCTTCCTCGGCGGCGCACGCCCGGCGGCCACCATCTGCCCCGGCGTCCCCCTGCCCGGCGAGCACCAGGTGTTCCCGGTGCCGGGCCCGGCGGGCCTGCCGGCCGAGCCGTCGGTGCCCGCGGCGCGTGACTCGCTTTCGACCGCGCGGGAACGCCTTCAGGACGACATCAGCGCGGTCAACCGCGACCGCTGACCCCGGAAACCGGCCCCGAGCTGCGGACGTCCGGAAACTGTCGTACCCCTCCCGTAGCCTTCGGGCCGTGTCGATCAGAGGGGGAAACCAGTGAGCGAGACGACGTTCGCACCGGATCCGTCGCGGGGTTCGGCCGTCCACGTGCGGCGCGGTGGGGCGGCCCCGCCGGGCGTCGAGCCGGTGGCGGAGGCGGCTGCCTGGTGGCGGGCCGCGCTCGCCGGGGATGCGGTGGCGACCGCCGCCTTGTCCAATCCGGACAGCGATGCGGAGCTGGTCGAAGCCGCACTGGCGGGTGATGGGAGCGTGCTGGGCGCGGCTGTCTTGGCCGAGCTGCTGCAGTGCGGTCTCGCGAAGAAGCCCGGCGGCAGGGTCACCTCGTGGTGGATCGCCGACGCGTGGTGGCCGCGGGGGCCCGCGTTCGCGGTGCGGGCCGCGGCCGGGCTGGCCCGGATCGTCCACGTCGAACACTATGGGGCCACGCCGTTCCTGCGGCGGCGAACCGGCCTGAAGCCGTACTTCGAGACCGTGCGCCACCCGCTGTTCCGGCGGTTGCGCGGGATTCTCGCCGCCGCCACGGAAGCCGAGTACGAGGCGGCGACCGAGGCGCTGGCGGGCACTCGCACCGACCTGACCGGCAGGGTGGTGGCGTCGTACCTGGTGCCCACGCGCGAAGACTGGGCCGACGAAGTGGCCGCGGAAACCGCGTCGCTCGAAGACTACGGGTTCGACTGGCGCTCGGTGCTGCACTCGCTGTCGACACCCGCCCAGCTCGAAGCCGTCCCCACCGCGATGCTCCACTGGCGTCTCATGGACGAAGAAGGCCGCCGCACGCTCCTGGACGGGCTGGGTGCCGCCTCGGCGCCCGCGTTCGCCCGCGCGGCCGACGCCGACCCGAACGGCGGTGACTCGCGCAAGAAGCTGCTGGCCGTGCTCGCGGAGCTTCCGGGTGACGAGGCGTTCGAGCTCCTGGTCGCGCGGCTGGGGCAGAAACACGTGCAGCAGGCCCTCTTCGCGGCGATGGGCCGTGATCCGGTGCGCGCGGGCCGGTTGCTGGCCCGGGCCGCCACGTCGAAGGCGGGATACGCCGGGGAGGCGGGTTTCCTGCTGCGGTCCCACGTCGCGGCCCATCCGGCCGGTGTTCTCCCCGATCTCGCGGGCGAGGAGCGTGCCCTGGTCGAACGGGTGCTGGGCGGCGAAGACCGGCTGCCGGCGGTGTCCGGTGACGTCCTGCCGCGGGTGCTCGTGGACCCGCCGTGGGTGAACCGGCGGGCCGCGGCGAAACCGTTCGTCCTCAACGGACTGAGCGTCGACGCCGAGCCGAAACTCCGGTGGCGGCCCGGGGAACAGGCCGGCTGGGCCGAGCGGCGCACGCGGATGCACCGCGGCCTGCACGGCGGCTGGCGGCGGGCGGCCGCGGAGTACGACGCGGGGAAGCTGGTGGGGTGGTACGCGTCGATCCTGTTCCTGGACGCCCCGGACGCGTGGGTGCGCGAGCGGCTCGAAGGCTGGCGGCCCAGCGACCCGTGGGAGGGCGAACTCTGGGGCCGCGTCCTGGCGAGCCGGCACGGGCTGCTCGCGTACCGGCCCCTGGTGGCGGTCGCGAAGGCGAGCCCGGCGCTGTGCGGTGAAGTGCTGCTGCCGTACGCGAGCCCGGAGATCGCCGGGCTGGTGGCGGACTGGCTGGTCCGGCTGAAGACGGCCAAGCCGGTCGCGCTGGCGTGGCTCGGGCGGCACGCCGCCGACGCCGCCGCGTACCTGGTGCCACCGGCCCTGGGACCGGCGGGCAAGCACCGGCACGCCGCCGAGTCCGCGCTGCGGGTGCTGGCCCGCAGCGGGCACGAGGCGGCGGTGGTGGCCGCCGCGGCCGCCCACGGTGCCGAAGCCGCCGACGCCGTCGCGGGCGTGCTGGCCGCCGACCCGCTGGAGATCCTGCCGGCGCGGATCCCGGTCCCCGGCGCCTGGGCGGACCCGGCGGTGCTGCCGCAGATCCGTGTCCGCGGCGGCGAACACGCGCTGCCGGAGGCGGCCGTCCCGCACGTGCTGACGATGCTCGCCCTGTCGAAGCCGGACGAGGTCTACCCGGGCGTGGCGCAGCTTCGCGACACGTGCGACCCCGGTTCGCTCGCCGAGTTCGCCTGGGCGGTGTTCGGGCGGTGGCGGGCCGCGGACTACCCGGCCAAGGACGCCTGGGTGCTCACCGCGCTGGCCGAGCTGGGTGACGACGAGGTGGTGCGCGGGCTGAGCCCGCTGATCCGGGCGTGGCCGGGCGAAGGCGGGCACGCCCGGGCGGCGGCCGCGCTCGACGTGCTCGCCGGCATCGGCACCGACGTCGCCCTGACGCACCTGAACTCGCTGGCGCAGAAGGTGAAGTTCAAGGCCCTCAAGCTCCGGGCGCAGGAGAAGATCGCGGCGGTCGCGGCCGGGCTCGGGCTGTCGGCCGGGCAGCTGGCCGACCGCCTGGTGCCCACGCTCGGCCTCGACGAGCCCGAGACGGCGGTGATCGACTACGGCACCCGGCGGTTCGCGCTCGCCTTCGACGAGCAGCTCCGCCCCTCCGTCACGGACGAGAACGGCCGGCGCCTCAAGGCAGTGCCGAAGCCGGGTGCGAAGGACGACGCCGAGTGGGCCGCCGCCGAGTACAAACGGTTCTCCGCGCTCAAGAAGGAGGTCCGCGCGGTCGCCGCGGAGCAGATCCCGCGGCTGGAGTCGGCGATGGTCCTGGGCCGCCGGTGGCCGGCCGCGGAGTTCGCCGAGCTGCTGGCCGGGCACCCGCTGCTGGGGCACCTGGTCCGCCGGCTCGTCTGGCGCACCACGGGCGGCCGGACCTTCCGCTGCACGGACAGCGGCACGTACATCGACGTGCGGGACGAGGAGTACGTCCTCCCCGCGACAGCCGATGTCGGCGTGCCCCACCCGCTGGAGCTCGCCGGCGAGCTGCCGGCCTGGTCGGAGCGGTTCGCCGGGCTCGGGATCCGGCAGCCGTTCCCCCAGCTCGCCCGCCCGGTCGCGGCCCTCGACGAGGCCGAGCGGGCCGCCCCGGCGTTGAAGCGGTTCGAGAACCGCACGGTCCCGGTGGGCAAGCTCCTCGGCCTCACCCAGCGCGGCTGGGTCCGCGGCCCGGTCCGGGACAACGGAATCGAGCACGAGATCCTCCGCCCCCTCCCCGGTGGCGGCGCGGTGGTGGTGAACCTCGAACCGGGCATCGCGGTCGGCCTCCCGGCGGAGGAGCCGGAGCAGACCCTCACCGCGATCCGGCTCGACGAGCCGGCCACCGGCACGCGGGCATCCCGAGGCACCCGCGTCTTCGGCGAGCTGGACCCGGTGACGGCGTCGGAGCTGATCACGGAGCTGGCGGAGCTGACCCGCTGACCTGGCCCGGCCACCACGTCACCGCGGTGGCCGGGCCGGCCCCGTCGATGGGCGCCCCGGCGCCGACCTGGGCCTACGCCGGCGACCGGCTGACCGGCGCGCCCGACGCCGGTGTCCCGCGTCCGCGCGAATCAGAAAATCTCTGCTGGCGAAGGTAGACATTCCCCCGCGGCCGGAGGTAATGTTCTGCTCGTACCGAGAGAGACCAGACGGGAAGGAAGGCACGGGAACATCACTGGATCGCCCGCAGCGGCTCGTCGCCGCGCGGGTCCGCAGTCCCATCGAGTTCGGAGGTGGTGCTCGGTCACGGAAAAGCGATCCCCGCGCCGTTCGGCGCGGGTGCAGGAAGCCGGCGGTCACGCCGGCCGGCAGTAGTGATACCCAACCTTCGAGGACCCCGGGTGCCACCCACGGCACCCGGGGTCCTTTCTCGATGTGGAGGTGGAATGATCCCCGACCGGGAAAGACCGGCGGAGCCCGGCAAGTTCGACGACGAGCACTACCCCGGCTACACCATGGGCCGGGCCGCGGACATGCTGGGCACCACCCAGGGTTTCCTGCGCAGCCTCGGCGAGGCGGGCCTGATCACGCCACAGCGATCCGCCGGTGGGCACCGCCGGTACTCGCGGCACCAGCTGCGCCTGGCCGCCCGGGCCCGCGAACTGGTCGACCAGGGCACCGCCATCGACGCCGCGTGCCGGATCGTCTCCCTCGAAGACCAGCTCCACGAAGCACGCTCCCTCAACCGTTCCCGGCCGGCCGAACCTGACAGCTGACCCGCTCGGCTGTCCACCGTGGACCCCCGACCTGCCATGCCGGCCAGGCGCAAGCTTCTCAACCACCAGGTTGACAACCCGCGCTCCGGCCTCTAGGTTCGTGCTCAACCGAGGAGTTGAGAAGACAGGTGGACGAAGGCACCGAACGGCTCAACCGGGTGTTCGCGGCGCTGGCCGATCCGACCCGGCGCGATCTGGTGGCCCGGCTGGCCGGGGCGGACGCGACCGTCGGCGAACTGGCCGAGCCGTACGCCATGAGCCTGCAGGCGGTCTCCAAGCACGTGAAAGTGCTCGAAGAGGCCGGCCTGGTGACGCGCAGCAAGGATGCCCAACGCCGGCCGGTCCACCTGGACGCCGAGGTGTTCGACCTGATGACGAAGTGGATCGACCGGTACCGGCGGCAGGCCGAAGAGCGCTACCAGCGGCTCGACGCCCTGCTCGGCCGGATGGCCGGCGACGCAGCCCCAGCCCGCGAGGACGCATCATGACCATGGCGAAACACGAAACCGAGATCCAGGCCGACGGGCGGGTCCCGACGATCCGGATCGTCCGGGAGTTCGACGCGGCCCCCGGACTCGTGTTCCGCGCCCACGTCGACCCCGAGCTCTACGCGCAGTGGATCGGGCCGCACTCGGTCACCACGAGGATCACGCGGTGGGACGCGCGGGCCGGCGGCGCGTGGGCCTTCGCCAACGACCGGGACGGCGAAGAGATCGCCGCCTTCCACGGCAGTTTCCACGACGTGCGGCCGGACGAGCGGATCGTGTGGACGTTCACCTACGACGGCGAGCCCGACGGCGTCGCCCTGGAAACCCTGACCCTCGAAGCACTCGCGGGCGGCCGGACCCGGCTGCAGGTGCTGAGTGTCGTGCAGGACTTCGAAACCCGGGACGGCATGCTGGCGAGCGGCATGAACACCGGTCTCACCGAGGGCTACGCCAAGCTCGACGCACTGCTCGCCAAGGAGGCGTGACATGACACCCACCGGACCCGCGCAGCGGCACGCGCACGACGCCGCCCGGTTCACCGAGCTGACGGAGTCGGCTTCGGCCGCCGACTGGGCGCGGCCCAGCCCGGTCGACGGGTGGACGGCGCTCGACGTCGTGCGGCACCTGGTCGAATGGCCGCGGGCGTTCCTCGGCGGGGCCGGGATCGCCCTGCCGGCCCTGGCCGTCGAAGGCGACCCGGCCGGCGCCTGGAAGCAGCACGTCGCCGACATCCAGGCCATCGTCGAGGACCCCGCCGGGCGGGTGCTCAGCAACCCGCACACCGGCGACCGGCCGGTGGACGAGGCGATCGACCAGTTCTACACCAACGACATCTGGATGCACAGCTGGGATCTCGCCAAGGCGCTCGGCCGCGAACCCGACCTCGGCGAGGAGCGCTGCGCCGCCACCCTGGCCGGGATGCAGCCGATGGAGGAGCTGCTGCGCGGCAGCGGCCAGTTCGGCCCGGCGGTGCCGGTGGCCGCCGACGCCTCGGCGCAGGACCGGCTGATCGGCTTCCTCGGCCGCGACCCCGCCTGGCGGCCCTGAGCGGACGGCGGCACGCGCCGGGTGCGCGTGCCGCCGCGGCGCACCGCAAAGATTGACAACCGCCGGTCCCCGGAGGACTCTGGGAGCGCTTCCAGAAGTCGCCGCCGGGGTCGCTTCCGCCTGCCCCGGCACGAAAGGCGGAAGGAGAGTCCATGGGATCCGCCTCCCGCCGGGGTGCCGCGCGGCCGGCCGTGCTCGCCGCGGTCGCCCTGCTGGTGCTGGGGGTTTCCGTGCTGTGGCCGTGGCCCTCGGGCGCCGCACCGGCGGCCCCGCTGACCGGCAACGCCACCCACTTCGACGCACTCGGCGCCCCCTACGGCGGCTGCGGCCTGCCCCAGGACCAGCTCGACTCGCCGGATTTCGTCGCCCTCAACGTCTACAACACCCCCGGTGACTACGGCTTCTACCCGCGGCCGATCCCGCCGGCGCAGGCCGCCAAGATCGGGCTGTGGGACAACGGCCGCAACTGCGGGCGGTTCGTGCAGGTCACCATCGGCGACTACTGCACCGGCGTCAACGACGGCGCACCGGGACAACCGTTCTGCCGCAACGGGTCCTGGGTGACCGACGGTTACGCGGGCGCCCAGCTGACCATGGTCGTGGCGGACAGCTGCGGCGATTCGAACGCCTGGTGCCGCGACGATCCCGCCCACCTCGACCTGTCGACGGCGTCGCTGAACCGGTTCGTCAAGAACGGTGCCCCGGTCGGGGACATGAACCCCGCGCACTGGAACAACCGGCACGTCTCGTGGTCCTACGTGCCCGCGCCGAGCTACACCGGCGACCTGAAGCTCGGCTTCCTCCAAGGGGCGCAACGGTATTGGACGGCCATCGCCGTGTCGCACCTGCCCAACGGCGTGCACGGCGTGGAGTTCCTCGGCGCCGACGGCACGTGGCAGCCGGCGCAACCGGACAGCGATCTGGGCCAGGCGTTCCTCATCGGCCCGACCGCCACCGCCGGCACCGCCTACGCGATCCGGGTCCGCGACGCGAGCGACGCGCTCGTCAACGACGGCCGCGTCTACCGGTTCACGCTGCCGGACCAGTGCCTTTCGGGGTGCGGACCCGCCTACACCGCCATCAGCTACACGACCGGCACCGGCACCCCGACGACCACACCCACGACGCCCACCACGCCGACGGTCCCGACCACGACGCCCACCACGCCGACGGTCCCGACCACGACGACGACCACGCCGGCCGGGATGGCCTGCACGGCGACCGCCGCGGTCACGTCCACCTGGAACGGCGGGTACCAGCTGCAGTTCACCGTGCGGAACACCGGCTCGGCCGCGGTTTCGGGCTGGACCACGTCGTTCACGTTCCCGGACACCCAGCAGGTGACCAACTCCTGGAACGCCGCGCTGACCCAGACCGGCCGGCAGGTGCAGGCGGCCAACCAGTCCTACAACGGGACCCTGGCCGCCGGAGCCACGACGACCTGGGGCGCCACGGTGTCCGGTGCCGCCCAGCCTCTCTCCGGACTGGCCTGCGCCGCCCGCTGACCTCAGGGGACGGTGGCCCAGAACCCGGTCAGCGCCGCGGCGGCGCGGGCCGGGTCGTGGGTCATCCACCAGTGGCCGAGGCCGTCGAGCTCGGCGACCCGCGCACCGGCGCGGGCCGCCGAACGGCGGCGTTGGTCCTCGGTCCCGGAGACGTGGTCGGCCGTGGCCAGCACGGCCAGCCCCGGCCGGGCCGCCGCGCGTTCCAGCGGCAGGCCCAGGCCGGGCACACCCACGGCGGCGGACCGGTACAGGGTGAGTACCGCCCGGCCCATCGCCTCGTCCTGCCCCTCCGCGACCCGGGCCGCGACGGCTTCGCCCATCCCCCGCGCCACCAGCACCGCCGCGCGGTCCGCGGCCGTGCCGCCGAACCGCGCCGCGACGTCGGCCTCGCCGGCTCCCGGCGTCTGCCAGCGGCGGGCGAGTTCGTGCCACTCGTAGCCCGGGTCGTACATCCCGAGCGCGTCGCTGACCCAGCTGCGGACCAGGTCCGGGTGGCTCAGGACGACGTTCACGACGTGCCCGCCGCCGAGGTCGTGGCCCACCAGGTCCACCGGCTCGCCGAACGCCGCCAGCTCGGCGGCCAGCCAGTCGCGGTAGCCGGCGTGGGTCGCCTCGAACCCGGGCGGCAGCGGGGCGCCGAACCCGGGCGGTGACAGGCGGACCACGTCGGACCGCGGGAGCTCCGCCAGCAGCAGGTCCCAGACCGCCGCCGTCTCGGGGTTGCCGTGGACGAACACCGCGGGCATCACGGACCGGCCGGCGTGGTCGGCTGCAGGACCGATTCCAGCAGCGCTTCGGTGCGCAGGTGGCCGATCGCCTGGTATTCGGGGTCGCGGACCATCGCGGCGAACGTCTTCCGGTCCGGGTAGCGCACCAGCGCCACCGTGTCCCACGCCTGCCCGTCCTCGGCGACGAGGGCGCGGCCGCCGTCGCCCAGGAACTCGACCGTCAGGCCGTAGCGGGTGTTCAGCCCGCGGTTCAGGGCTTCGACGTACCGCCCGTAGCTCTCGCGGCCACCGTCCGGGCGGAACCGCAGCAGGTTGAGCATCACGACCGGGCCACCGGGGTCCTCGGCGAGCAGGGTGTCGAGAGCGTGGTCTTCGATTTCGATCATCAGGGCCTCCTTGGCCGCCACCATACACATACTTGTTTGTCGACACGCAAGTTACTTTGCTACGCTGGTGGCATGCCGACCAGCCGCCGCACCCAGCAGGAACGCCGTGACCAGGCCGAAACCGCGCTCCTGACCGCCGCCGCCGAACTCGTCGTCGAGCAGGGCGTGCGTTCGCTGACGCTCGCCCGCGTCGGGGAACGCGCGGGGTACAGCCGCGGGATCGTCACCCACCACTTCGGCGGCAAGCAGGCGCTGGTCGAACGGCTGGCGCGGGCCACGCAGACCGGATTCGTCCCCGGCCTCGAGGACGTGCCGCCGGGGCTCGGCCGCCTGCTGCGGCTGATCGACGGCTACCTCGGCGAGCTCGGCCGGATCGGGGTGTTCAACCGGGCGTTCCTGCTGCTGTGGGCGGACTCCGCCACCCAGCCGGAGCTGGCGCCGATCTTCCGCGAGCGGGACGCGGCCTTCCGCGCCGACCTGCGCGAAGACGTCGAAGCCGGGATCGCGGCCGGGACGATCGACGCGGGGATCGTCCCGGCCGAAGCCGCGACCGCCGTCGTGGGGCAGCTGCGCGGGATCGCGCTGCAGCGGCTGCTCGACCCGGCGAGCGTCGACACCGGGGCGCTGCGCCGGAGCGTCACCGAGCACTGGCGCCGCGCCCTGCGACCGGCTTCCTCCGCCGGGACACCGGCGACCCCTTAGGCTCTTCGTCGGACCGCGGAGGGAGGTGGCGGGTGACCGGGCGGCTGCCGCGGATCAAGCGCGTGACGATCGAAGACGTGGCCAAGGCGGCCGGGGTGGGCCGGCAGACCGTTTCGCGCGCGCTGCGCGACCTGCCGGAGATCGCGCCCGAAACCCGCGACCGCGTGCTGGCCGCCGCGAGCCGGCTGGGCTACCGGCCGAGCGCGCTGGCGAAGGGCATGCGCACCCAGCGTTCGGACGTCATCGCGCTCGTCGTGTCCGACATCGCGAACCCGTTCTACCCCGCCGTGGCCCGCGGGGTGTACGACGCGGCGGAGGCCGCCGGGTGCAGCGTCGTGCTGTACAACACCGACGCCGACCCGGGCCGCGAGCGCGACGCCATCGAGGACGCGCTGGCCCGCTCCGCGCGAGGTGTCGTCGGGTTCTTCTACGGAACGCCCGAAGACGTCCTGGCCGGCTACGCGCGCTCGGTGCCGCTGGTCGTCGCCGACCGGGAGCTGTCGACCGAGGTGGCGGCCTCGGTGAGCAACGACTTCGCGGCCGGGACCGCGGCCGCGGTCGAGCTGCTCGCCCGGCGCCCGGACGCCTGCCTCGGCATGCTGGACAGCTCGGTCGGGGTGGCGGTGGACGAGCGGCGCCTGGCCTTCCTCGCCGCCTGCGCCGACCACGGCTTCGGCGACGTCTCGGCCCGGATCGTGCAGGGCCCGCCGAGCATCGCCGGCGGCACCGAGGCGGCCCGCCGGCTGCTGGACGAGTGGCCGGCGGTCAACGGCATCTTCGCGTTCAACGATCTGATGGGCATCGGCGCGGTGCAGGCGGTGCTCGCGCGCGGGCACGCCGTCCCGGGTGACTGCGCGGTGGTCGGGTTCGACGACCTGGAGATGTCGGCCTACCTGAACCCGCCGCTCAGCACGGTCCGGATCGACAAGTACGACCACGGGCAGGCCCTGGTCCGCGCCCTGCTCGCGGACACGGCCGACCGGATCTCGCTGCCGGTTTCGTTGATCACCCGCGCCACCGCCTGACGCCGGTTCCGCCGAAGCCGCCCTTGACGGCGTCCCCCTGAGATGCGCATACTCCCCGGGAACCAGGGCCGGGAACATTCCCGGGAACGTTCCCGACACCGGGTGGAGAGGGAGACAAGGGCATGCACGCAGGCGATCCGGGACCACTCGGGCCCCGCTTGCTGCCGCGGGCCCGGGCCGGTCGCGAGGGGACGGTTGCGAGGCGCGGCCGCGGTGGGTGCGAGAACCTCGCGCTCAGCCGCCGGGGCCGCGGTGGGCAACACTGCCTCCGCGCCGGGCCGCCGGGGTGCCGGAACCTCGCCCCGCGCCCGGGCCGCAATGAGAACTCCGTACCGGCCCGCGAGCACCCAAACCTCGCACCGACCCGTCCCCCGGCCGCGGTGCGCACCCAACCATCCGCCGCCAAGACCACCGTCCACACCGGACTCCGCGCCTGCTGAACCTTCCCGAAGCCCGGGTCGTCCCGATCCCGGGCCTCGGCTGACTCCGCCGCCACCCCGAAAGGACCGAACGCAATGGTGCGTACCTCTCCCCCGACAAGACGGCTCCGCCGGCTCGGCGCCGTCCTGGCCGCGGCCGGGCTTGCGCTGGCCACCGCCGCCTGCGGCGGCAGTGACGCCGCCGCGCCCGCCGCCGCGGCCTGTGCGCCCTCCGGTGGCAAGGTCGACCTCTCCTTCTGGTCCTGGCTGCCCGGTATCGACCAGGCCGTCGCCCTGTGGAACCAGGGGCACCCCGACATCCACGTCACCGTCGAGCAGACCCCGCAGGGCAACCAGGGCACCTACAACAAGATGTTCACCGCGCTGAAGGCCGGCCAGGCACCGGACCTCGGGCAGGTCGAGTTCGACTCGCTGCCCGGGTTCCGCGTCCAGCAGGGCCTGCGGGACATCTCGGGCTGCCCCGGCGTCGCGGACGCGAAGGCGAAGTTCGTCGACTGGACGTGGGCGCAGGCCTCGGTCGGCGGCGACGGCGTCTTCGCCATCCCGCAGGACACCGGCCCGATGGGGCTGTTCTACCGCAAGGACCTGTTCGAGAAGTACCACGTGCCGGTGCCGACGACCTGGGACGAGTACGCGCAGGCCGCCAAGACGCTGCACGCCGCCGACCCGAACCTCACCATCACGCACTTCCCGCAGAAGGACGTCAACTGGTTCGCCGGCCTGGTCTGGCAGGCGGGCGGGCACTGGTTCGCCCAGGACGGCCAGCAGTGGAAGGTGAACCTCACCGACCCGGCGTCCACCAAGGTCGCCGACTACTGGCAGAACCTGCTGTCGCAGGGCCTGGTCTCGAACTACCAGGGTTTCTCGGAATCGTGGAACAAGGCGCTGGACTCCGGGCAGATCGCCACCTGGACCGGGGCCGTGTGGGGCGTCGGCACGATCGCGAAGGCCGCGCCGTCGACCGCCGGGAAGTGGGCCGTCGCGCCGCTGCCGCAGTGGACCAAGGGCGAGCAGCGCTCGGGCAACTGGGGCGGCTCGACGACGGCGGTCTTCGCCGGCACCAAGCACCCGGCCGAAGCGGCGCAGTTCGCGCTGTGGCTCAACAGCGACCCGCAGGCCCTGGCCATCCTCAGCGCGCAGGGCGGCATCTACCCCGCCACCGTCGACGCCCAGGCGAACGCGAAGGCCTCGCCCGAGAACACGCAGTTCTTCGGCGGCCAGGACGTCGACGCGGTGTTCCGCGACGCGGGCAAGGGCGTCAGCCAGGACTTCACCTGGGGCCCGTCGATGGAACAGACCTACGCCCACGTCCGGGACGGGTTCGGCGCCGCGCTCGCCGGCAACGGCACGCTCGGCAAGGCGCTTTCCGAAGCCGGCGCGGCGACGATCACCGACCTGCAACGCCAGTCCATTCCCGTGGCGAAGTAGGGCGACGATGGTTGTCGCAGCGTCTCGAACCGCCGCCGGCGTGCCCGCCCGCCCCCGGGTGGCACGCCGGCGGCGGGCGGGGACCAGCACGCGCGCCGCGTGGCTGCTGCTGGCCCCGTTCCTGGTGGGGTTCGCGGTGTTCTACGTGGCCCCGATCGTCGTGGCGGTGGTGAAGAGCTTCACCGCCGTCACCCGGACCTCGACCTACGGCCGGCCCGTCGAGGTGTTCGCCGGGCTCGGCAACTACACCGCGGCGCTCGGCGACGCCGGGTTCACCGGCTCGGTCGGGCGGGTGCTGCTGTTCGGGGTCGTCCAGATCCCGGTCATGCTCGGCCTCGCGCTGGTCCTGGCGCTGGCCCTGGACTCGGCGGTCGTGCGGCTGCGGCGGTTCTTCCGGCTCGCGTTCTTCCTGCCGTACGCGGTGCCCGGCGTGATCGCCGCGGTGATGTGGGGTTTCTTCTACGCGCCGAACCTGTCGCCGGTCAACCAGCTGCTCGACCCGGCCGGGATCCACCCGGACCTGTTGTCCGGCAACGTGATCCTGTACTCGATCGCGAACATCGTCACGTGGACGTTCACCGGGTACAACATGCTGATCCTCTACTCGTCGCTGCAGGCGATCCCGACCCAGCTGTACGAAGCGGCCCGGCTCGACGGTGCGTCCGGCTGGGCGATCGCCTGGCGGATCAAGGTGCCGGTGATCGCGCCGTCGCTCGTGCTGACCGGCGTGTTCTCCATCATCGGCACGTTCCAGCTGTTCACCGAACCCCAGGTGATGGCCGGGGTTTCGAGCGCGGTTTCGTCGTCCTACACCCCGTCGATGGCCGCCTACGCCCAGATTTCCGCCCAGAACTACGGCCTCGGCGCCGCGATGAGCGTGCTCGTCACGCTGCTCATCGCGATCCTGTCGTGGCTGTTCTTCCGGATCACCCGTGCGAGGGCCGCCCTGTGACCACCCAGCCGAGCACCCGGAGTTCGTCCGTCGTGGTGACCACGGCGATGTTCGTGGCCGCCGTCTACTTCCTGCTGCCCGTGGTGTGGCTGGCGATTTCGGCGACGAAGTCCGCCTCCGACCTGTCGACCACGTTCGGGCTGTGGTTCTCCGGCAACCACCTCGGGCAGAACCTGCACGACACCGTGACCTTCGGGGACGGCCTCTACCTGCGCTGGCTGGCCAACAGCGCGCTGTACTCGGTGGTCGGCGCCGCGGCGGCGACGCTGCTGTCGGCGATGGCCGGGTACGCGCTCGCGAAGTTCAGCTTCCGCGGGCGGTCTTTCACCTTCTCCGCGGTGCTCGCCGGGGTGCTCGTGCCGCCGACCGCGCTCGCCGTCCCGCTGTTCCTCATGCTCGCCGGGGCGGGGCTGACGAACACGGCGTGGTCGGTGCTGCTGCCGAGCATGATCAGCCCGTTCGGGGTCTACCTCGCCCGGGTGTACGCGGCGGCGTCCGTCCCGGACGAAATCCTGGAAGCCGGCCGCATCGACGGCGCCGGTGACGTGCGCATGTTCTACACGGTGAGCCTGCGCCTGATGGCTCCGGCGCTGGTCACGATCTTCCTGTTCCAGTTCGTCGCGATCTGGAACAACTTCCTGCTCCCCCTGGTGATGCTGACCAGCGACCGGCTGTACCCGGTGACGCTCGGCCTGTACACGCTCAACACCCAGATCACCCGCGACCCCGACCTGAAGGCCGTCGTCGTCACCGGATCGCTGCTGTCCATCATCCCGCTGATCCTGGCTTTCCTGGCGCTGCAACGGTTCTGGCGCACCGGGCTGGCCGCCGGGGCGGTCAAGGACTGACCACGCCCGGCAGCCGGACCACGAACCGCGTGTCGCCGGGCGCCGACACCGCCTCGATCGAGCCGTTGTGCCGGAGCGCGACGATCTCGTGGCACAGGTGCAGGCCGAGGCCGGTGCCGCGGCCGATGTCCTTGGTGGTGAAGAAGGGCTGGAACAGCCGCGGCAGCAGGTCCGGCGGGATCCCCGGGCCGCTGTCGCGCACCTCGACGACCGCGCACGGGCCCTCCCGGCGGGTGGTCAGCCGCAGTTCGCCGCGGCCGCCCATGGCCTGCACGGCGTTGCGGACGAGGTGGGTCCAGACCTGGTTGAGCTCCCCGAGGTGCGCGATGACCGGCGGCAGCGGCGCGTAGTCGCGGACGACGGCGAGGCCGGTCAACGTCGGGGCGAGCACGCGCAGCGTCGCCTCGAGCCCTTCGACGACGTCGACCTCGCGGTCCGGGGCGCGGCCGAGGTCGGAGTAGGCGGCCGCCGAGGCGACCAGGGCACTGATCGCCCGGCCGGCGGAGCGGGCGTCCTCGGCGAGACCTTGGGCGGAGAGCCGCCCGGCGAGCAGCCGGACGGCGAGGTCGAGCACGTCCGGTCGCACGGCGGCGGCCAGCGTGTCGAGGGCGGCGGTGGTGAGGGTGGAGAGGGGCGGGGCGAGGTCGGCGGCGTCGTTGAGGCCGGCGGCGGTGAGCCAGTCGGCCACCGCATCGACGGCCTCCGCGGCCGCCAGGGGATCCGGCTGGGCACCGCTGACCAGCCGGTCCGGCGAAACCCGCTCGGGGGCGGCCGAGCCGATCGTCGGCCGGCCCGGCGAGACCCGCTCGCCGGCGGCCGAACCGGGCGTCAGCCGGTCCGGCGAGACCCGCTCGCCGGCCGGCCCGGCGGCGGCCGTCAGCCGGTCCAGCGCCGCCCGCTCGCCGGGTGACGCCGCGGCTCCCCACGCCGTCGCCGTCGCCGTCAGTTCCGCGGCCGTGGCCTCGAACGAAGCCGCCGCGCGGACCAGGGCCGCCACCGGGTTGTTGAGCTCGTGGGCCAGGCCCGCGGCCAACGTCCCCAGGCCCTCCATCATCGTGCGCCGCCCCGCCTGGGCTTCGTAGGAACGGATCCGCCAGACCAGCACGGGCAGCAGCACGCGACAGATCTCCGGGCAGCGCACCAGCATCCGCAGGAAGGTTTCGCGGTCGTACGCGAGCAGTTCCACCGGGCCGACCGCCGTCGCCGCGGCCACGTAGCCGCCGCCCGCCAGGAGGGGGAGCTCGCCCGTGTACTGGTGCGCTGCCGGGGGTTTGCCGGCCGCGTGCGGTGCCGCGGCCGGGTCGGCGAAGTGACGTCCGACGATCTGCTCGCGGCCGTCGATCCGCTTGCTCAGCAACAGTTCGCCCGCCAGCAGCACGTAGAAGTGCTCCGCGGGCTGGCCGTCGTCGAACAGCTGCTCGCCGTCCCGCAGGAGCTGCCGCGTGCCGGCCGCCGCCAGCCAGGTCCGGCGCTCGTCGTCGAGCGCCGCGAACAGCTCGATGGCGCGCAACCGGGCGCCCGTCACCGGGGTCATGCGTACGGCCGGATCCACGCGTCGCCGGTCTCCGGCACGCCGGCGTTCTCCTGCAGGACACGGTAGGCGTGCGCCACCGACGCCAGCGTCACGTGGTGGTGCCAGCCGCGGAAGGAGCGGCCCTCGAAGTCGGCCAGCCCCGATTCGTCGTGCAGCCGGGCCAGCCCCTCGGCGACGCCGCGGTGGCGGCGCACCAGGTGCACCAGGTCCGGCATCCGGGCCTGGGTGATGTTGGTCAGGTGGATCAGGTCCGGCTGCGGCCGGCCGGACACCCGCTCGGCCAGCAGCTGCCGGGTGCCGCGGTGCAGCCGCGCCGGTGCGGGCGCGGTGCGCCCGGTGGCGGCCAGCGGGGCCAGCACGAACTGCGAAATGCTCGCCGGCCCGTGCGCGGTCTCCCGCCAGTTCATCGTCATCCGGCCGAGCCGGCGGGCCTGGCGCACCAGCTCACCCGCGGTCCTCGGCTGCGGCGCGCCCAGCGCGGCCGCGGGCACCGCGCCCGCCACCGGGGTGTCTTCCGAAACCTGCACGACGTAGTGCAGGCCGCGGCGCTCCAGCCCGCGCAGCAGCGCCTCGACGTGCCGCTCGTGCCGGGCGTCGACGAGCACCGGCAGCGCGGGCAGGTCCCAGCCGTCGAGCATCTCGTCCAGCATCTCCATGACGTGCGCCCAGCGCGGCCGGTGCCGCTCCCCCGGCGGCACCCGCGAGCGCGTCCGGCGGCCGCTGTCCTCGTCCCACTCCCGCGGGAGCTGCAGCCGCCAGTCGACCGGAACGCTGCCTTCGTCGCAGGCCAGGAACACGGCCAGGCCCAGCTGGCAGTTGAGCACCCGCTGGCTGCTCGGGGCGAACTGCTTGGCCACGCCGACCGAGCTGGCGCCGTTCTTCGGGAACACCGCTTCGGCGATCACCAGCGCCCGCGGCCGCAGCGTGCCCGCGACCGCGCGGGCCAGCGCGGCGCGGACCGGCGCCCAGTGCCACGGGCTCTGGTTGACGAACTGCTGCAGCGACTGGTCGGCGCGCCAGCCGACGACGTGGTCGGAGATCCGGCGGATCGTCTTGCGGCCGGGCAGGGAGTACAGCCCGCGGACGTACACCTCGCCCCAGCGCCGCTGGTCGGAGCGGGCGAAGGAGGCGAACAGGTCTTGGCAGAAGGCGGACAGGTCCACCGGATCGGCGGGTGCGACCGGGACGAAGCTCTCGATGCGGGCAGTGGTCATGGTTCCCCCAAACGGTTTGCTTCTCGTGCCGTGCGTGGATCAGGCCGCGGCGCGGCCGACCCGGCACACGGCGAGCTCTTCCTCGCCGTGGGCGTAGTGCAGCCGGACACGCATCGCCGCGGCCTGCGGCGCGTACCGCGTGCGCCAGTCCTGGAAGTGCGCCCACGCCTCGCCGTACCCGCGCTGCTCGGGCAGCCCGGCGAGCACCGCCACGCGGACGCTGTGTTCGAACCCGCGTTCCTCCCTCCCCTGGAGGCTCACCGCGGGCCGCGGCAGGTCGATGCCGAGCTGCCTGGCCAGTGCGGGCAGGCAGCTCGAACCGGCGTCGAGCACCGACCGCGCGCTGTGCGGGGCCCACGCCGGTGCGACGGCGTGGGTCAGCGCGGCGGCGTCGAGCACCAGCACCGCCGCGTCCAGCCAGCACAGCTCGCTGGCGGGCCGGAAGCAGGTCAGCGCCGGGTAGCCGGTGTGGGTCGCCCGGATGTCGGCCAGCCAGCCCGTCCACTGCCGGAACAGGTCGTCGAGGTGCTCCCGCGAGCCGAACCGCAGGTGCTCGGCGAGCAGGAACTCCGCCTCGGACGGCTTGGTGCTGTGCGTGCACAGCTCGGCGACCATCCGTTCGCGACGGCTGTAGGCGGCGACGATCCGCGAGAGGTGCAGCCCGAAGACCAGCAGCACCTGCAGCACGGCGAGCCAGCCCGCGACGGCGAGCAGGGCCGCCGCCCCGGAGTCGTCGCGCAGCACCATGAACCGCGCGATCCCGCCCGGGGTCGGCGGGATGCCCGCCAGCGCCGGGACGAGCAGGGCGGCACCGAGGAAGGTGGCGGCCAGCCAGCCGCCGCCGACGAGCATCAGGGCGAGCGGAGCGCACAGGTCCAGCACGCGCTCGCGGCCACCGGGCGGCAGCCACCGGGCGAGGGCGGCTCCCCCGCCGCCGACCGCCCGCACGGCCAGCCGCATCAGCCGGCCGGACCGCTGCCGCGGGGTGAACACCGTGCGCAGCACGCTCAACCCGGTCACCGCGAGCAGGGTGATCCCGGCGAGCAGCAGGGCCGCCGGGATCACCGGATCACCGCCGAGGCCGGTCGCCGTGGATCTCCGCCGTGCCGCACCCGCCTGCTCATCCCACCGGCCTCCAGTCCGTCCAGTTCTTCGAGCTTGCGCCGGTGAACGCCGGCCAAACAGAACCGGCTTGTAGTGGTACTGGGAATGCCTGCACTCGGTTGAGTGACGGAAGTGGTCACACTCCGTCAGCTCGATCTTGACCGGTTCCCCTGTCCGGGCGAGCGTGAACACTCATCCACCAGCGGAAAGGGGACTCCGATGGACTGGCACTTCGTCGGCCGGGCCGAGCACCTCGAACGGATCCGGTCCCGCCTCGCCGAACGCGCGCCGGATCCGCTCGTGGTCGTCGGGGAGCCTGGCATCGGCCGTACCAGCGTGGTGCGCAAAGCGCTGGCGGGCCTCGATCCCGGGCGGGACGCGCTGCTCGAGGTCCGCCCGGGCGGGCACGAGCCGTTCTCGTCGCTGCGGCACCTGCTGCCGTCCGGCGGGCGGCCGGCGGGTCGCGACGCCGTGCGGGAGGTCGCGGACGCGGTGCGGGCGCGGGCCGCGGGCCGCCGTCCCGTGCTGCTGGCCGACGACGCGCACCTGGCCGACCACGCGACGATGCTGGTGCTGCAGCACCTCAACCGGCACGCGGGCGCGTTCCTGCTGCTGACCCACCCGATCCCGGCCCCGCGCCCGGGCGGCGGCGACCCGGTGGACTGCCTGCGCTACGAACGCGGCATCCAGACGCTCCGGCTGCCCCCGCTGTCGGTCGACGAGGTGGGCGCGGTGGTGGCCCGGCTGGTGGACGGCCCGGTCCGTTCGGCCACGACGGAGGCGCTGCACGCGGCCACGGCGGGCAATCCGGGGCTGCTGCACGACATCGTGGTCCGCCAGGACCTGCGCGGGCGGATGGTCCGCGAGGGCGGCCGGTGGCGCCTGGCGGATTCGCCGCCGGCCGAGGGACCGGCGTTGACGTGCCGCGGTGTCGCGCACCTGCTGGCGGCGGTCGCGCGGGCGTGGGAGTCCCTGGCCCTGGACCAGGTGGAGGACCTGTGCCGGCTGGCGGCGTGGAGCGGCGCGGGCGGCGAGGTGGCCCTGGTGCAGGCGGCGGTGCACCTGCTGCGGGGGCGGGCGGCGGAGGCGTTCGACGCGCTGGACGGGCGTGGGGCAGGCGGGGCCGGGATGGGCGCTGTGCTGGACCTCCGCGGCGCAGGCGCGGAGAGCGGCCGCAGCGCAGGTTCGGACGCGGTGCCCGACCGCGCCACACCCGGCGAAAGTTTCGGCGGTGCCCCGGAAAACGGGCCCGGTGCGGCCGCCGGGCACCCCGATGATCCGCACCCCCTCCTCCTCCGCGCCATGTGCCTCGCCTTCGGGCGCCGGAACCCCGGCGAAGCCGATGCCCTCCTCGCCGCCGCGGCCGCCGCGTCGCCCCACCGGGATCGCCTGCACGCCTACCGGGGCTGGCTGCTCGCGGTGGCCGGGCGGGGTTCCGAGGCCGCCGGTGTCCTTTCCGGTCTCACGCACCACCGGGACCGGCACGCCGCCCTCTTCGCCCACGCCGCCGCCGCCATCGGGCACCTCGATCTCGGGCGCGGGGCCGCGGCCGTGTCGCACCTGCGGCGGGCGCTCGTGCTCGCCGAGGCCGATCGGGCCGTTCTCCCTTGGATGGCGCCCTACCTGCGGGCCTACCTCATCGATGCGCTGCTGCTCGCCGGGCGGATCACCGAGGCCACCTCGCTGGCCGGCGAATTCCACGCCGCCGCGCCGGACTGCGGGTGGAAGGTCGCCGTGGCCATGGCCGCGTTGACCGCCGCCGCGCGGTCCGGTGGGGTGCAGGTCTCCTGAGCACGAAAGGACGTCCGAAGAAAGGACCACCCGGCCCCATTCCGGTTCGCTCGGTCCCCGGGTGATTGGTCCTCTTAGGTCGTTTCGCCGGATATCGGCGGATAGTTCACACCAGCGGACCGCCGTGGCCGCCCGGATGCGACCGGTCCGGCCCGTATGCTGTCCGAATGGCCCATTGCCTGGGGGATTTTCGTCCGTTTGCCCATCGCGCCCGAGGCCGGCATGTCCACGGCCGGTGACAGCCGGCGGGAACTGGCCAAGTTCCTGCGCAGCAGACGCGAGCGGATCACGCCGGACGAGGTCGGGCTGCCCGCCGGGCCGCGGCGGCGCACCGTCGGGCTGCGGCGCGAGGAGGTCGCCGTCCTCGCCGGGCTGAGTCCCACCTGGTACACCTACCTCGAACAGGGCCGCGGGATCCAGCCCTCGCGCGAAGTCCTCGACAGCCTGGCCCGCGTCCTGCGGCTGACCGAGGACGAACGCCGGTACGTGCACAGCCTCGCGCACGGCTCGGTCGTCCAGACCGCGCCGCTGACCACGGACGTCACCGCGACCGACCTCATCCGCCAGGTCGTCGCGCAGTTCGACGACAGCCCGTACCCGGTCTACGCCGGCGACCAGTACTGCGAACTCGTCGCCTGGAACCAGGCGGCCTGCGAGTGGTACGACGACTGGTCGGCCCTGGCACCGGGGCACCGCAACTTCCTGCACTGGCTGCTGTCCTCGCCACTGGCCCGGGAACGCCTGGTGGACTGGGAAGCGGTCACCCAGGACACGGTGGCCCGCTGGCGCGCCGAGTGCGCCCGCCACCCCGACGACCCGCACATCCGCGCGCGGATCGCCGAGTTCACCCGGCTCAGCCCCGCCTTCGGCGACTGGTGGGAGAGCCACGAAGTGCTGGAACACCGGTCGGCCGTGCGGCTGTTCCGGCACGGGCACCTCGGGGTCCAGGCGATGCGGATCGTCGTCCTGCAGTCGCCGGAGTTCACGCCCTCCGGCGTCGTGCTGCACCTGCCCGCCGGCGCCGAATAGCGGCCGCGCGTTTCGGCATTCCGTTATTTGGTCGTTGACCACCGGTCGGTCGGCGAGACAGGCTGTGCGCAGTGTGCCGATCGTGCTCGGTATTGCCGGCCCCTGTGCAAGTGGTTGCGGCCCCGAGCGAAGATCCGCCGACTGGGGAACGAGCAATAAAGGCCAGGCCCGCCATTCCGGGATCGCCGATGATGACCCGTGGCTGCACGAGGGGAAGTTATGATCTTGAGGACGAGCAGGGACCATGCCCGGCAAACTCCCGCCGAGCAGGGCGTCGCCATTGTCGGGGCCGGCTGCCGGCTGCCCGGCGCCGACACTCCGGCGCAGTTCTGGGAGGTGCTGCGAACCGGCCGGGACACCATCACCGAAGTGCCGGACGACCGTTTCGACATCGACCGGTGGTTCTCCCCCGAAATGGGAAAGCCGCACACGATCCGCAGCCGAAGCGGTGGCTTCCTGGATCGGATCGACCAATTCGACGCACGTTTCTTCGGCATTCTGCCCAACGAAGCGGAGCAGATGGACCCGCAGCAGCGGATGCTCCTCGAAGTCACCTGGCAGGCGTTGGAAGACGCCGGCCGGACCGCGCCCGAACTGGCCGGCTCGAATACCGGCGTCTACGTGAACATGTGCAATTCCGGATACTGGGACGTGTTGCGCGCGGCGGGCCGGCACGACCTGCACGCGGCGATGGGCGGCGAGGCGGGCGGGATGGCCGCGGGCCGGATCGCCTACCACCTCGACGTCCGCGGCCCGACCATGGCGCTGGAGTCCACCTGCGCCACCGCGCTGCTGGCGGTGCACGTCGCCGGCCGCGCCCTGCGGTCCGGGGAAATCGACCTGGCCATCGTCGGCGGCGCGAACCTGCTGCTGTCGCCGGACCCGTACTTCGCGCTGAGCGAGGCGGAGCTGCTCTCCCCCACCGGGCGCTGCCGGTTCGGCGACCGCGACGCGGACGGCTACGTGCGCAGCGAAGGGGCCGTGGTGCTCGTCCTCAAGCGTCAGGAGGACGCGGACGCCGACGGCGACCGGACCTACGCGACGATCATCGGCACGGCGGTGCGCGGGGACGGCCGCAGCGGCGGCAGCCTCACCAGCCCCGGGGTGTCGAGCCAGGAAGTCCTGCTGCGCACCGCCTACGAGGACGCCGGGGTCTCACCGGCCGACGTGGACTTCGTCGAGGCGCACGGGCCGGGCACACCGGCGGGCGACCCGGTCGAGCTGTCGGCACTGGCCACCGTGCTCGGCGAAGAGCGCGATCCGGCCCGGCCGTGCCTGGTCGGCTCGGCGAAGTCCAACGTCGGTCACCTGGAAGGCGCGGGCGGGGCGGTCGGCCTGCTGAAGGCCGCGCTCGCGCTGTACCACCGGGAGCTGCCGGAAACCCTGCACGTGCGCACCCCGCTGGCCGTCTTCGACGAACCGGGCGGCCCGCTGCGGCTGGCGCGGGAACGGACGCCGCTCACCCCGATCGGCCGCCCGGCGCTCGCCGGGGTGAGCGCGTTCGGCCTCTCCGGCGGCCACGCGCACACCGTGCTGTCCGAAGCACCGCTGGCGGCCCGCGCCACGCCTCGCCGCGCGGAGGCCCCGGCGTACCTGCTTCCGTTGTCCGCCAAGGATCCCACGGCCCTGCGAACGCTCGCCGCGGCGACCGCCGAACTGCTCAGCGCGCCCGGCGGGCCGTCCGCCGCGGACGTCTGCCACACCGCCGGGACGCGGCGCACGCACCACGAGCGCCGGGTGGCGGTGGTGGGCCGCACCCGGGCGGAGCTCGCCGACGAGCTGATCGCGGTGGCCGGCGGCCGCGGTGCCCGGCCGGCGCCGGTGCACGCGCCCCGGGTGGTGTTCGTCTTCCCCGGGCAGGGTTCGCAGTGGCCCGGCATGGGCCGCGAACTGCTGCGCACCGATCCGGTGTTCGCCGCGCGCCTGGCCGAATGCGACCGGGCGGTGTGCGACGAAGCCGGGTTCTCCGTGCTGGCCGCGCTGGAATCGGGCCGCACACTGTCCACTATGGACGAGGTGCAGCCGGTGCTGTGGGCGGTGCAGGTGGCGCTGGCCGCGAGCTGGCGCGGCCGGGGCGTCGAGCCGGGGCTGCTGATCGGGCACAGCATGGGCGAGGTGGCCGCCGCGGTGACGGCCGGCGCGCTGACGGTCGCCGAAGGCGCCGCGGTGATCTGCCGGCGCAGCGGCCTGCTGGCCCGCCGCCGGACGCCGGGTGCGATGTGGGCGGTGCAGCTGGGCGAGGAACCGGCGGCCCGTGCCATCGGCGCGCACGCCGACCGGGTCTGCGTCGGGGTGGTCAACAGCCCGCACGCGACGGTGCTTTCCGGCGACCCCGGTGCGCTCGCCGCGGTCGTCGCGCCGCTGCGCGCGACCGGCGTCCACTGCCGGCAGGTGCAGGTCGACTACGCCTCGCACGCGCCGCAGGTGGCCGGGCTCTGCCCGGACATCGAACGGACGCTCGCCGGGCTGCGCCCGCGCGAAGGCGGGGTGCCGCTGCACTCGACCGTGCGGAACCGCGTGGTCGGCGGCGCCGAGCTGGACGGCCGCTACTGGGCGGACAACCTGCGCCTGCCGGTCCGGTTCGCCGACGCCGTCGGCGCGGTGCTGGCCGATCCGCGGCCGGTGCTGTTCGTCGAGATCAGCCCGCACCCGATCCTGCACGCGGCGATCGAGGACGGCATCGAGGCCGCGGGCGCGGCCGCCGCCACCGTCACCGGCTCGCTCGAGCGGGAAGGACCCGAGGCGGCGACGATGCTGCGGGCGCTGGCGACCGCGTACGAGGCGGGCTGCGACCCGGACTGGGCGCGGCTGACCGAAGGCGCCTTCGTGCCGCTGCCCGGCTACCCGTGGCAGGGCGAGCGGTTCTGGGTGGACGACGGCGCCGGGGCGTGGACCTCGCCGGTCATCGCGCTGCCCCACCGGCACGTCCCCGCCGGCGAACGGTACGACGAGCAGGCCGACCGCCCCCGGCGGGACCCGGGCACCCCGGAGGAGTGCGCCGAGGACCTGCTCCGCCGCACGGCGGCGCTGCTCGGCATCGACACCGGCGAGGTGGATCTCGACGTGCCGCTGACGCAGCTGGGGGTCAACTCGCTGTTCGCGGTGAAGCTGGCCTACCGGCTGCGGTCCGATCTGGACATCACGATCAGCGTGCGTGAGCTGCTGCAGGCCCCGTCGATCGCGGAGCTGGCCGAGCTGGTGCACGACCGGCTGCCGGGAGCGGTCGACGCCGACCAGGCATCCTGACCGGCCCGTGGCGGCCGCCTCCCCCACGGGTGGCCGCCACGGGCCCCGCGGTGCCGGCAGTCCACTGTGGAGGAACCGGCGCGGGTGAGCCACCGGGTCTCCGCGCTCGGTCCGCCCGAGGCCGAACCTCGCGGTCCGCGAACACGCCACGACCGCACTCGAACACGGCGATCGCGCCGGCCCGGTGCGGGCCGGCGCGATCGCGGCCGGGGTACCGCGTCACGGGCGGCTCCGCCGGTGCAGCGCCAGCATCGTGATGTCGTCGGACTGCTCCGCGCCGGAGACGAACCGCGACAGCGTGTCCTCCATCTCCAGCAGCAGTTTTTCGGCCGCCGTCCCCGCGCGCCCGGCCACCGCGGTCATCCGGTCCATGCCAAACAGCGCGCCCGCCCGGTCGCGGGCCTCGACGACCCCGTCCGTGTAGAGGAACAGCGTGTCGCCGCGCTGGAGGCTCGTGTGGCCGAGCGTGTACGCGCTGCCGGGCATCATGCCGACGGCCGGCCCGGTCGGGGTGAGCAGCTCGTGCCCGCCGCCGGAGCGCACCAGGACCGGCGGGTTGTGGCCGCCGTTGATGTACAGCAGCGCGCCGGACGCCGGGTCGAGCACGCCGAAGAACACCGTGGCGAAGTAGCCCTGCCGCAGGTGGTTGCGCGCCATGTACCGGTTGGTGCCGAGCACGGCCTGGATCAGCGGGCCGGCGCCGAGGGACAGCAGCGGCGGCAGCACCGCGCCGGCCGGCGCCACCTCGGGCACGGCGTCCACCGGGCTCCAGGTGCCGGTGTGCTCGGCGGTGTGCCGCAGCAGGGTCCGGATCAGGGCCATGAACAGCGCCGCGCCGATGCCCTTGTCGCAGACGTCGGCGACGACGAACCCCAGCCGGCGGCCGTTGACCAGCTCGAAGCCGTCGTAGAAGTCGCCGGCCACCTGGCGCGCCGGGCGGAACCGCGACGCGAACTCCCAGCCCGGCGCCGACGGCAGCTCCTGCGGCAGGAACCCGGACTGGATCTCCCGGGCGATGCTCAGGTCGCGTTCGTACTCGCGCACGCTCGCCGCGGCCGCCATCTCCTCCACCGTCATGGTCAGCTGCCAGCGTTCCCAGCAGGACGTCATCCGGCTCCGCAGCAGGCCCGGCAGGTACGGCGGGACGACGAAGTCGAACCCGCCGCGCGCGCACGCCTCCAGCGCCTGGAAGTCCTCGCCTTCCGGGAACACCAGCAGGGTGGCCGAGGCGCCGGCCACCGCGACCTGCTGCGCGATCAGCGCGACCCGCTGCAGGCCGAGCGACGCCGACACCAGCAGCACGTCGGCGTCGAGCCGGCCGGGCCGCTCGGCGAACCCGGCCGCGCTGACCTTCGTCAGGCCGATGTCCTGCGCGCGCAGCACCCGCTCGAGCTCGGGGGCGGGGTCTTCGCTGTCAGCGACGAGTAGCGCGGTCGTACCGCTCATCGTTTCCTCCGTCGTTCGTGGCGCCCCGGTGCCCGCCGCGTTCGCGGTGCAGCACCAGGGTGTTGCGGTTGCGGCCGCGCACGTGCTCGTAGCCGAACTCGTCGACGACGGTCAGGGCCAGGTGCAGGCCGAGGCCGCCCGCGGCGCGCAGCGGCGGTTCGGCCGACAGCCGGGGGTCGGGGTGGTGGCCGCGCGGGTCGAACGGCGGTGCGTCGTCCTCGATGCTGAGCCACACCCGGCCGTGCGCCGCGTAGCCGCCGAGGTCGATCACCCCCGGCGCGCCGCGGTAGCCGTGGCAGGCGATGTTCGTGGTGATCTCGTCCGCGGCCAGCCGCAGCCGGTAGGCCTGCGGCGCCGCCAGGCCGCCCTGCGCGGCGAGCTCGGCGACGAGCCCGGCCAGGACGCCGTTGACGTCGTGGCCGCTGTTGACCAGCAGCCGGCGCGCGGCCATCAGGGCTCCGCCCGGCTCTGCATCACGATGGCCCGGTCGAAGCCGGTCAGGCGGATCGTCTCGGCCACCTCCGGGCGGGCGCCGACCAGCACGATGTCGCCGGTGCGGCCCAGCTTCTGGTGCGCGAAGACCAGGCACCGCAGCCCGGCCGAGGACAGGTAGGTCAGCTCGCCCGCCAGCAGGACGATCCGGCGGACCCGCTGCTCGACGGCCCGGGTGACCAGCTCGTCGAGCACGGCCGCCGAGCGCGAGTCCAGTTCGCCGGACAGCCACACCGTGGCGGTCCCGTCGTCGACGTCGAGCTTGGCCTGGAAGTCCGGGGGAACACTCATCGGTGGCTCACTCCTCGTGCGGTTGCGCCGGGGCGGGGCGCGGCCGGGCGAGCAGCACCGCGGACGACCGCGGGGCCAGCCGGACCGCGTCCTGCCGGGGCAGGGGGGGTTCGGTGCCGGGCGCGTGGCTGTCCGCGCCCGGCCCGGCGCCGGTGTCGGCGAACCGGTGCCAGCTCAGCTCGGCCGGCAGCCCGGGCAGCTGCAGCTCGTGCGGCTCCCAGTGCGCGTTGGCGGCCACGTAGACGCAGTCGTCGGTGCCGCTCGCGTCGCGCGCGCACAGCATCGCGGCGAACACGCGGCTGTGCGGCGACCAGTCCGGCGTCCACGCGCGCACGCCGTGCCAGCTGACGTCCGGGAACAGCCCCTGGGTGCGCCCGGTCGGCTGGCGGCGGCGCCGCAGGCACGGGTGCGCCCGGCGGAAGGCGATCAGGTGCCGGGTGAACTCGACCAGTGCGGCGTTGCGCTCGACCAGCGTCCAGTCGAACCAGGACAGCTCGTCGTCGTGGCAGTAGGCGTTGTTGTTGCCGTGCTGGGTGCGCCCGGCCTCGTCGCCGGCCAGCAGCATCGGGATGCCGTGGCTGGTGAGCAGGATCAGCAGCGCGTTGCGCACCTGCCGGTCGCGCAGCCGGGCGACCGGGCCGCCGTCGGCCGGGCCTTCGTGCCCGCAGTTCCACGAGATGTTGTGGTTCTCGCCGTCGCGGCCGTCCTCGCCGTTGGCGTCGTTGTGCTTTTCGTTGTAGGACACCAGATCGCGCAGCGTGAAGCCGTCGTGCGCGGTGACGAAGTTGACCGACGCCACCGCGCCGCGGCGGGCGTAGAGGTCCGGCGAGCCGACGAACCGGGTGGCCAGCTCGGCCACGCTGCCGACGTCCCCTTTGAGGAAGTGCCGCAGCGCGTCGCGGTAGCCGGCGTTCCACTCCGCCCAGCGGCAGTAGTCCGGGAAGCTGCCCACCTGGAACAGCCCGCCCGCGTCCCACACCTCGGCGACCAGCTTGCAGTCGCGCAGCACCGGGTCGTGCGCGAGCGCCTCCAGCAGCGGCGGGTTGGCCAGCGGGACGCCGTCGGGGGCGCGGCCGAGGATCGCGGCGAGGTCGAACCGGAAGCCGTCGACGTGGAACTCCGCCGCCCAGTGGCGCAGGCAGTCCAGCACGAACCCACGCACCACCGGGTGGTTGCAGTTGAGCGTGTTGCCGGTGCCGCTGAAGTTGAAGTAGTGCCCGTCGGGCGTGAGCATGTAGTAGGTGCGGTTGTCCAGCCCGCGCAGCGACAGCGTCGGGCCCCGCTCGTCGCCCTCGGCGGTGTGGTTGAACACCACGTCGAGCAGCACCTCGATGCCCGCCCGGTGCAGTTCCTTGACCGTGTGCTTGAACTCGTCGACCTGCATGCCGTGCCGCCCGGTGGCGGCGTAGCCGGCCTTCGGCGCGAAGAAGCCGACCGTGTTGTAGCCCCAGTAGTTCGCCAGGGGCTCGCCGGTGCGCGGGTCGCTGCGGACGTTGTCCCGTTCGTCGAACTCGAACACCGGCATCAGCTCGACGCAGTTCACGCCGAGCTCGACCAGGTACGGGATCTTCGCGACCAGCCCGGCGAACGTGCCCGGCGCGCCCACCCCCGAGCTGGGGTGGGCAGTGAACCCGCGCACGTGCGTCTCGTAGACGACCAGGTCCTCCGGCGGGATCCGCAGCGGCCGGTCGCCTTCCCAGTCGAAGTCGGCGGCGGCGATCCGGGACCGCCACGGCCGGTCCCGCCCGCACCGCCAGCGTTCGCGCCCCGACAGGAGCGTGGCGTACGGGTCGACGAGCAGCGCCCGGCCGTCGAACCGGTCGCCCTCGGCCGGGGCGAACGGGCCGTCCGCGCGGTAGGCGTAGGCGATCGCCTCCGGGTCGAGGCCGAACACCGTCATCGCGTACACCCCGCCGATCCGGAAGGATTCGTCGAAGGGCAGTTCCGCGACCGGCTCGTCCTCGCCGGCGCGGAAGAGCACCAGCGTCATCGCGGTGGCGTTGTTCGAGTACACCGAGAAGTTGACCCCGCCGGGCACCGGTGTCGCCCCGAAGGGCAGCGGCTGCCCGGCGCGGACCCCGAACCCGCCGATGCGGTGGGTCGGGTACGCGTCGATCCGCGCCGGCAACGACGTCCAGCTCATCACACCTCCTGCGTCGGTTCGCCGTCACGGCTCGAGCGCGGCGAGCCCCTCGGCGAGCGTGTCGGTCACGGTGAAGAACCCGAGGAACCCGGTCGCCGCCATCACCTCGCGGACGTCCGGCGGCGCGCACGCGAGCGCCAGCCGGGCGCCGTTGGCCTGCGCCTGCCGGTAGACCAGCAGCAGGACCCGCAGCCCCGCGCTGGACATGTACGACGTCCGGCCGAGGTCGATGAGCACCAGCCCGCGCGGCGGCACCAGGTCGCCGAGCTGCTCGTGCACCCTCGGGGCGGTGCTGCTGTCCAGTTCTCCGTCCAGCGCGATCACGGTGACCGCGCCCTGCATGTACTTGGCGACTTCCATGGCGTATCTCCGGTCTTCATCGGGCGATCAGCGGTCCACCGGCGAGAGGTGGGCGCAGACGGTCAGTTCGCCGTCGCTGTCGGGCAGGCGCACGAGCAACCGCTCGGGGTCGTAGCCGGCGTACGGGCGGCCGTCGACCTCGACCCAGTCCAGCCGGACCCGGCCCGGCGGCAGCGCGTCCGGCGCCACCCGCAGCACGCGGCCGGGAAACCCGTCGGGGCGCGGGCGGAACCACAGGGCCAGCGGTTCGCCGCTGATCAGCAGCCGCTGGTAGACGGTGGCGAGGTAGCACAGCTCGGAGGCGTGGTACATGCTCATCGAGTGGCTGCCCTTCAGCCGCTCGGTGCCGAGCAGGTACGGGACGCCGGAGGCGAGCACGTTGAAGTAGACGCCGCCCTCGTCGTGGTCGAGGAAGAAGGCGTTGTAGAAGGCCGAAGCCTGCCGGGCCTGGTCGAGGAAGGCCGGGTCGCCGCCGTTGCCGGCGAGCACCAGGTAGGCGAGGATCGCCTGCTCCTGCTGCCACCACGCCTTGCGGTCGTGCCAGACGAACCGGTGCCGCCCGTGCCCGGCCGCCGGCGTCCGCTCGAGGACGTCGTACCAGCCGCCGCGGCGCAGGTCGGCGCCGTACTCGGGCAGGGACTTGCCGATCCGGGCGGCCAGTTCGCGGTAGGCGGCCTTGGGGCGGATCGCGTTCATCCGCATCAGGTTCCAGGCGATCTTGAGGTTGTGCCCGACGACCGCGCGGTCCTGCTGCCAGCCGTGCCCGGTGTCGGGCGTCCAGTCGGCGTGGAACCGCTCGCGCACGAAGGGGCTGCCCTCGTCCGGGAAGTGCTCGACGATCAGGTCGAACGTCTCCTCCAGCAGGTCCGCGTGCCGCTCGTCGCCGGTGGCGAGGAACAGGTTGACCAGGTAGGCCGGCGCGTGGTCGCCGATCGAGTTCCAGTTCTTGCGCGCCCGGTTGGGCCCGAGCGACTCCTCGTGCGGGCTCAGCCGGAGCGGGTCGATGTGCGAGAAGTACCCGCCGTGCTCGGGGTCCCGGAAGAACCGCCGGAACAGCCGCAGGGTCGCCTCGGCGTCGTCGGCGATCCGCGGGTCGCCGGTGATGCGGTAGGTCTGGGCCGGGCCGGCGAGGGCGTAGATCTGCTCGTAGGCCGGGATGGCGTGGTAGTCGTCGCCGAACTCGGAGGTGAACAGCTTCTCGTGGTAGCCGCCGCGGACGTCGATCCCGTGGTACCAGTAGACGACGTCCTCGTCGCGGTCGACGAACCGCATGTGCTCGCGCAGGTACTCGGTGCCGCTTTCGGCGACCCGCAGGTAGTCCTCCTCGCCGGTGAGCAGGAACGCCGACGCCATGCCGTAGACCAGCCGCGAGATCGTGTCGGTTTCCTGCACGTGGTGGTCGCTCTTGTCGCCGCCCAGGCGCAGGACCGTGCGGTAGTCGGCGAAGTCGGCGTGCGCGGCGGTGCCGAACTGGGCCCGCCGGTAGAACCGGGCCAGCTCGGCGAGCTGCCGCACCCACCACCCGCGGTGCTCGAACGCGTACTCGGTGGCGCTCCGGCCGCAGAACACGACGTCCTCGACCTCGAAGACGTGCCCGCCGCGGTCCGGGTAGAACACCCCGTAGGCGAAGAGGGGACGGCCCGGTTCGAGGAGCTCGTCGAGCTCACCGGTGGCGTCGGCACCCGGTTCGCCGAGGTTGCGCAGGAACCGGGCCGAGGTCGTCGGGGTGAGCTCGGCCCGCACCGGCCGGCCGTCGTGCGTGCGCAGGTCGGCCACCCGGGCGCGGCGGTCGTAACCGGTGACGCGCGCGGCCACCAGGTCGGAGAAGGGGAAGTCGGTCATCGCAGGCACTCCCGGCCGGAGATCCGAAGTGGACGGTGCAGGACTCAGCCCGCCCGCCGCCACCGGCGTGGCCGCCGCGCCGAGCGGGCGGCGACCAGGTCGATGAGCGCGCGGGCGAACAGGTGGCAGTGGTCGGCGCTGCGGGCGGTGACCAGGTCGCCGTCGACGACGACGTCCTGGTCGGTGTAGACCGCGCCCATGTTGCGGACGTCGCCGAGCAGGTTCACGTGCGCGGTCACCCGGCGGCCGCGGACGTGCTCGGGGATCGGCGAAACCAGCCACAGGCCGTGGCAGATCACGCCCTTGAGCACCTCCGGCATGCCGAACGCGCGGCGGAGCAGGTCGACGGCCGGGGCGAGGCGGGCCGGGTCCTCGGTGTAGCGCAGGCGGTCGGACACCATGCCGGACGGCACGATCAGCGCGTCGAAGCCGGCGAGGGTCTCGTCGTCGACCTGCTCGAGGTCGTCGTCGACGGTCACCGGGAGGCCGAACTCGTGCCCGGTGAAGGTCAGCGAGTCCTGGCCCCAGAGCCGCGTCAGCCAGCGGACGGTGGCGCCCTCCTCGGCGAACCGGCGTTCGTAGTAGTGCAGTTCCGGCTCGACGTAGTCCGCCTCGATCAGGACCGCGATCGTCCGCCCGGTCAGCACGCCGCCTTCGCGCGGCACCAGCTGCTTCATCGCGCTCACGCCGTCACCAGGTCGATCAGGAACGGGCCGGTGGCGGCCAGCATCCGCTCGACGGCTTCGTCCACTTCGGACGCCTTGGCCACGCGCACGCCGTCGACGCCCATGGCCGCGGCCAGCTCGACGAACCCGATCTCCGGGTCGCCGAGGGCGAACCCGCCGGGGTAGCCGTGCGGCTCGATGCCCCGCTCGGCCCGGTACCGGTCGAGGTTGTGGTCCAGCAGCCGGTAGCGGCCGTTGTTGCAGACGACGAACCGGGCGGCGATGCCGTAGCGCGCGGCGGTCCACAGCGCCTGCGGGGTGTACATGCTGCCGCCGTCGCCGGTGAACCCGACGACCTGCGCCGCCGGCCGGGCCAGCTTCGCGCCGATCGCCCCGGTGATGCCGACGCCGAGGGAACCGCCCCGGGTGAGGAAGTAGGTCCCCGGCACGCGCGGCGGGAGGTGCTTGACCAGCCCGGGCGACGCGGTCAGCGCCTCGTCGAACACCACCAGGTCCGGGCCGGCCTGCGCGGCCAGCGCGGCGGCGAACCGTTCGACGAGCGGGCTGTCCCCGGTCACCTCCGGGGCGGTCCAGGTGTGGCGGGCGAGGTCGGTCCAGCCGGTGTCGGGCAGTTCGTCGGCGAGCAGGTCGCCGAGCGCGGCCAGGGTGGCCTTGGGGTCGGCCACCAGCGGCACGTCGACCGGGAAGTTCTTCGCCACCTCGTAGTCGTTCAGGTCGACGTGGACGATCTTCGCGCCGGGCGCGAACGGGCTGCGCAGTTCCGGGAACACCTCGGGGAAGACGTAGGTGCCCGCGATCAGCACCGCGTCGGCCCGGGAGACGATCCCCGCGCTGTGCGTGCCGAACATGTGCCCGAGCTGCCCGCGGTGGAGCGGGTGCGTGGTGTCCATGTTGACCTCGGAGTCGTTCACGCCCCACACCGGCGCGTTGAGCAGCTCGGCCACCCGGGTCAGCTCGGCCTGCGCGCCGGACACCGAGACGCCGTCGCCGAGCAGCACGATCGGCTGCTGCGCCGAGGCCAGCAGGGCGGCCGCCCGGTCGAGCTCGCCCGGCACCGGCAGCACCGCGCGGGTCGGCACCACCGTGCGCACCACGGGCTCGGTGGTGAGCTCGTCGAGCACGTCCATCGGCAGCGAGACGAACACCGGGCCGCGCGGCGGGGTCATCGCGATCTTCACCGCCCGCCGCAGCACCCGCAGCAGCGAGCCGGGGTGCAGCACCCGCGTCGCGTACTTCGTCACCGGGCGCGCCATGGCGACCAGGTCGGCCGCCATCTGCGCGTCGAGCGCGTCGTAGCGGACCCCGGCCTCGCCCGCGATCACCACCAGTGGCGAGTGGCCCCGCATGGCCTGGTACAGCATGCCGATCCCGTTGCCGAGGCCGACGCCCGTGTGCAGCTGGACGAGCGCCGGCCGGCCGCCGGCCCGGGCGTAGCCGTCGGCGATCCCGACGACCGCCGCCTCCTGCAGGCCCAGCACGTAGCCGATGCCGGGGAAGTTCTCGAGCTCGTCGAGGAAGCCCTGTTCCACCGTGCCCGGGTTGCCGAACATCCGGGTCATGCCGTCGGCGGCGAACTGCTCGAGCATCGCCACCCGGCCCGCGCGTGCGGTCATCGTGTGCTCCTTCGGTCTCGGGCGGTTACCAGCCGAAGCGGCGCAGGCCGTGTTCCAGCACCTCGACCAGCTTCTGCCCGGCGAGGAACGAGTCCGGGGTGGACCGGGCGGTGACGAACGGGTAGTCGACGATCACCGACGTCTCCTTGCCGACGTTGCCGTGGTAGCGCCCGTCCGGGGCGGTCGCGTCGCGCAGGATGTACTCCAGCGGGTACGGCGGCGGGCCCATGTTGAAGTCGACGCCGACGAACCCGGTGCCGTCCTTGTAGTCGTACTCCTTGCAGTGGCCGGTGACGTGCTTGCCGCGGATGATGCTGGTGCGGTCCTCCCAGTCGCGGGCGAAGGCCAGCGGTGCGACGCCGTAGCACTCGCCGACGACCGGCTTGTCCGCGCGGACGAAGGCGAGGATCAGCTCGTGCAGCCGCTCGTTGTTGGCCAGGTCCACGATCGGGCCGCTGCCGCCCACGATGACCAGCGCGTCGTACCGCGCCACCTCGGTGTCCAGAGTGGACAGCTCGCGGTGGTACGCCTCGATCAGCCGCAGGAAGCCGGGCTCGCTGGTGTACGGCCGCTCGGGGATCAGCTCGGCCAGGCTCAGCGGGTCGTCCAGCCGGGCCGACTCGTCGAGCTCGCGCGCGGCGACGGCGACCTCGGGCGTGGTGACCGAGCGGCCCAGCGGCGGGTCGACGTAGCCGGGGTCGAGGCTCGGCGGCAGCGCCTGCGGCCGTTTCCCGTGGGGGGTGGCGAACACGCTCTCGTAGCCGGCCGCGTCGGTGGCGGTCACCGGGCCGAGCAGCTCCTCACCCCAGTAGCCGTACTCGGAGAGCACGTACAGGATCTTCTTGGACATCGGCACTCCCGTGCTGGTGCTGGTGGGTTCCCGGGATCCGGGCTGAGGCCAGTGAAGCAACCGGATCCGCCGGGGAGCCAGCGAAAAGCCTTACGGCGCCGTCACTTCGACAAGTCGGGGCGGGGGCCGGACGTCGATTCGGGCGTACCTCGGCGGACTTCGTGACGTCGGGATCGCACCCGCGCGCGTCCGGTGCGGACACTGCGATCATGGTGACCGCCAAGCAGTCCGCGCCCGCCCTGCTGGTCGTCGACGACGACCCGACCGTCCTCAGCGCGCTGAGGCGGGACCTCGGCCGCTACCGCGACCGGTACCGCGTCCTGGCCACCGGCACGCCCCGGGCCGCGCTGGGGATCCTCGACACGCTGCGCGAGCGCGGCACCGAAGCGGCGTTGCTGCTGGTGGACCAGCGGATGCCGGAGATGACCGGCACCGAGTTCCTCGGCCACGCCCGGGATCGCTTCCCCGCCGCCAAGAAGGTGCTGCTGACCGCCTACGCGGACACCTCCGTCGCGATCACCGCGATCAACGAGGTGCGCCTGGACCACTACCTCGTCAAGCCGTGGGAGCCGCCGGAGGAACGGCTCTACCCGGTGCTCGACGACCTGCTGGCGTCGTGGGAGGCGGCCTACTGCCCGCCCTACGGCGGCATCCGCGTCGTCGGCCACCCGTTCGCGCCGGCCACGCACCGGCTGCGCGACTTCCTGACCCGCCACCAGCAGCCGTTCCGCTTCGTCGACGTCACGACCGCGAGCGGCGCCGACGCCGAGGGCACCGCGTGGCCGCGGGTGCAGCTGCCCGACGGCACCCGCCTGTGCCAGCCCACGCACCGGGAACTGGCCGAGGCGCTCGGGCTCGCCCCGGCCGTGGACCGGCCGCACTACGACACGGTGATCGTCGGCGGCGGCCCGACCGGGCTCGCGGCGGCCGTCTACGGCTCGTCCGAGGGGCTGAGCACGCTGCTGGTGGACGCCTACGTGCCGGGCGGGCAGGCCGGCACGTCCAGCCGGATCGAGAACTACCTGGGCTTCCCGGCCGGGGTGTCGGGCGCGGAGCTGACCCGGCGCGCGGTGGCGCAGGCCCGCCGGTTCGGCACCGACATCCTGGCGCCGGTCTCGGCGGTCGCGCTGCGGGCCGCGGGCCGGGCCCGGGTGCTGTGCCTTTCGGACGGCCGGGAGGTGACGGCGAGCGCGGTGCTGCTCGCGACGGGCCTCGCGTACCAGCGGCTGGAGGCGGCGGGCGCGGAGCGGTTCGAGGGTGCCGGGATCTATTACGGGGCAACGACTTCCGAGACGACGACGTGCGCACAGGGGCACGCGTGGATCGTCGGCGGGGCCAACTCGGCGGGCCAGGCGGCGCTGCACTTCGCCGAACACGCTTCGCGGGTGACGCTGCTGGTGCGCGGGTCTTCGCTGGAGACGTCGATGTCGCGGTACCTGATCGACGAGATCCGCCGCCACCCGGCGATCGACGTCCGCCTGGACACGACCGTGGTCGCGGTGGACGGCGACGACCGCCTGCGCCGCCTGACCCTCTGCGACCGCCGGACCGGCCGGGTGTCCACAGCGGACGCGGAGTACCTGTTCACGTTCATCGGCGCGCGCCCCCGGACGGAGTGGCTGGCGGACGCGGTGGCCCGCGACGGTCACGGCTTCCTGCTGACCGGCCCGGACCTCCCGGACGACCCGTCGAACGGCTGGGACCTGCCGCGGCGGCCGTTCCTGCTGGAGACGAACCTGCCCGGGGTGTTCGCCGCCGGGGACGCGCGGGCCGGGTCGGTCAAGCGGATCGCGTCCGGGGTCGGCGAAGGCGCCATGGCCGCGTCGCTCATCCACCGGTACCGCGCCGGATCCTGACCACGGAAAAGGCCACCCGGGCGAACCCGGGTGGCCCCGTCCGGCAAGGTCAGGACGTCACGGTCAGCAGGTACTGCAGCAACGTCACCAGCTCACCCCGCTCGGCGTCCGACAGCACGTCGAACACCGGGGCCAGCAGCTGGTTGGTGACGTCGATCGCGCTCTGCCAGCGCTTGCCGACCTGGCGGACGCGGGACGCCTCCAGCTTCCCCGGCCAGCCGAACAGGTCCCAGATCACCGACGGCGAGTGGTAGCGCAGCGCGTCCTGCGGGGCCAGGTCGCCGGCGAGGACCGCGACCATGTGCCGCGCCCCGCGCAGCTCGCGCAGGACGTTGAGCTGGTGCAGGGCGTGCGCCTTCGGTTCGGCCGGCACGTCCAGGGCCCGCCAGCCGGCGAACACCGGCGCCAGCTCGGGGCCGGCCGCGGCGACCACCGGGTCCAGGAGCTCGGCCAGCCGGGCCGCGTCGAACTCGTCCGGGATGTGCTCCTGGGCCCAGCCGGCGGCGCAGGCCGCGAACTCGACCGACGCCTCCTGCCGCGGCAGCACCTCGCGGCTGCGGTCCCACACCACCCGCAGCGACTCGGCGTTGACGAAGGTGAACCCGGCCGCGACGACGTCGGCGTCGACGTCGCCCAGCACCCCGCCGCGGCCGACGAAGTAGAAGTCCGACTCGACGAACCCGAGCTCCGCGCCGCGGGCCAGGGTCTTGCTGCCGAGCATGAAGCCGGACGGGATCCGGCGGATCGGGTCCTCGGTCGCCGCGGCGACGTCGAGTGAATGCATGGCTGGCTCCTTCTCGCCAGGAGGATGGGGGGAGGCGGCCGGGAACACGCGCGTCGGCACGGCCTGGCGCCAGCATGCGCCCCGGCCGGGGCGGTCAGCCAGAACCGGCTCATGCTGGTACTGCGAATACCACGACTGGTTCAGGCTCTCCACGCGCGCGACGGGTGCTCCAGGCTGGTCCCATGGCTACTGACGCATCCCGGCCGGACCCGCCCACGCGCTTCGGCGCCCGGCGCTGGCTCCTTCTCATCATGCTCTGCGCATCGCAGTTCATGGTCGCGCTCGACTTTTCGATCGTCAGCGTGGCCCTGCCCGCCATCGGGCGCGACCTCGGCTTCACCTCCACCGCGGACCTGCAGTGGGTGATGACGGCCTTCATCCTGTTCATCGCCGGGTTCCTGCTGCTGTTCGGGCGGGCGTCCGACCTGTTCGGCCGGCGCAAGCTGTTCCTCATCGGCGTCGCGCTGTTCACGGTGTTCTCGCTCGCCGGCGGCCTGGCCGAGACGCCGTGGCTGCTCATCCTGGCCCGGGCCGGGCAGGGCATCGGCGCGGCGATGGTCGGCCCGGCGGCGATGTCGCTGCTGACGACGTCGTTCCGCGAGGGGCCGGAACGGCAGAAGGCGCTCAGCGTCAACGGCGCGGTGCTGATGCTCGGCTTCATCGTCGGCGTGATCAGCGGCGGCGTCATCACCGGCGCGTTCGGCTGGCGCTGGACGATGCTGCTGCTGGCGATCATCGGCGGGGTCGTGTTCGTCGCCGCGATCGCGCTGCTGGAGGAGAGCAAGGACGCGAACGCGGCCCGGCTCGACGTGCCCGGCGCGGTGCTCGCCACGGCGGGCATCCTCGCGCTCGTCTACGGCATCTCGACCGGCGACAGCGCCGGCTGGGCCGCCCCGGCGACGATCGGCACGCTCGCCGCCGGCGTGGTGTTGCTGGGCCTGTTCCTCTACGCCGAGGCGAAACACCCGGCGCCACTGGCACCATTGGACGTCCTCAAGCGGCGGTCGGTGAAGTGGGGCGGGCTGGCCGGGTTCATCACCTTCGGCATGTGCGGCGGCGCGACCGTGCTCGAGACGCTCTACATGCAGGACGTGCTGGGCTACAGCCCGATGCGCACCGGCCTGTCGCTGATCCCCCTCGGCGGCTCCGCGGTGATCGGCGGCCTGATCGGGAACAGGACGATCGGCGCGCTCGGCGTGCCGCGCGCGCTCGTGTGCGGGCTGGTGCTGCAGGCGGTGTCGACCGGCCTGATGGTGCTGCTGCCGCAGAGCGGCGACTTCACGCTGCTGGCGCTGACCAACATCGGCCTCGGCTTCGGGCACGTCACGGCGGTCATCGCGTTCAACATCACGGTGACGTCGGGGCTGCCGGACGACAAGCAGGGCCTGGCCGGCGGCCTGGCGCAGACGGCGCAGCAGCTGGGCAGCGCGGTGTGGCTGCCGGTGCTGGCGGCGGTGGTCACGGCCCGCACGGCGAGCCTGGCGGGCACCGGCGACCCGGTGACGGCGACCACGAGCGGCCTGCACGCCGGCCTGCTGACGGCGGCGTTGATCGCCCTGTTCGGCGCGGCCGTGGCGACGATCTTCCTGCGCGGCCGGAGCACGGCGGCGGCCGCCGCCCCGGTGGCCGCGGGCGTCAACGACTGACGGATTCACCCCCAGAGCAGGCGCCCGCCGGTCTTCCCAGGGACCGGCGGGCGCCTCCCTTTGGGCGCTCAGCCTGCTCCCACCTCGTGCAGCACGCCCTCCCGGCACACCGCGACCAACCGCCGCGTCGCGTGGATGTCCGTCAGCGGGTCACCCGCCACGAGTACCAGATCCGCCCGCTTCCCCACCGCGATCTCGCCGCGGTCGGCGAGCCCGAACCGCCGCGCCGGCGCCGCCGTCGCGGCCGTCAGCGCCGCCTGCGGCGTGAGCCCGGCCGCCACCAGCAGACCGAGCTCCCGGTGCAGGCTCAGCCCGTGCGCGGTCCCGGGCGCGCCGGCGTCGGTCCCCGCGAGCACGCACACCCCCGCGCGGGCCAGCGGCGCCACCATCCCGGCCGCGTACCCGGCCGCGTAGCCGTCGGCCGCCGCCGGGGCCATCGGCGTCGAAAGCGTCGCCAGGGCCGCCGCGTCCAGGACCCGCGCCTCCGCCGGCTCCGCCGCGCCCGGACGGCCGCAGAAGGATTCCAGCACGGTCAGCGTCGGCACCACGAAGACGTCCCGCGCCGCGAGTTCCGCGGCGAACTCCGGTCCGGGCGGGCGGTCGAACGGCAGGTGCGCGAGACCGTCGGCCCCGGCGCGGACCGCCGCCAGCGCCGACCGGACGTCCGTCGCGTGGACCACCGCGAGCAGCCCGTGCTCGTGCGCGGCCGCGACCAGCGCGGCCACCGCGTCCGCCGTCAGGGACGGCCGGTGTCCCTCCCCCGGCACCGAGGAGGCGAACACCTTCAGGTAGTCCGACCCCTCGGCCACGCGCGCCGCGACGAACGACGGCGCCTCCGACGGTGCCGCGAGCGTCGGGAACGGCCCGAACAGTCCGTGGTGGACGAGCTGGGCCGGGTGCCCGCCGGGCGCGGTGGCGCCGATGCCCGCCGACCGGAGGTCCGAGACCGGGCCGCCGCGCGCGGCCTCGGCCCGGACCGCGCGCAGGACGAGGGGGTCGGCGAACATGTCGAGCTGCGTCGTGACACCGAAGGCGAAACCGTGCCGCAGGCCGGGCAGCGTGAGGTGCACGTGCGCGTCGATCAGGCCGGGCAGCAGCGTCCGGCCCGCGCCCGGGACGACGTCGGCCCCGGCCGCCGGCACGTGATCGCCGATCGCGGCGATCCGGCCGCCGTCGACGAGCACGCTCGTCCGCGGCCGCACGCCGTGGCCGTCGAACACCCGGACGTCGTGGAACAGCAGGGGCGGCACGGCGGACCTCCTCGTGGCACGGGAAGGCCGCCGTCCGGTGCGGACGGCGGCCTGGCGGGACCTGCGGGGTTCAGCGCGGCTCGGGACCGATGATCCAGTGTTCCCGGACGACCATCTCGTGCACGTACCGAGGCTCCACAATGGACAGCAGCTCCTCGTGCGCCCGCTGGTACGCCGGCGACTCCAGCGCCGCGGCGAGAGCGTCGGTGTCGTCGAACCACAGCTGCTGCGCGGCATCCAGCAGCGCCTCGCCGACGCCGTAGTAGCCGTCGCGGGTGGTGCCCTGCAGGTACCGGCGCAGCCCGGGGACTTCGGCGGCGAGGTCGGCGTACTTGCCCCGCAGCCGGTCGCGGAACTCGGCCAGCGGCAGCCCTTCGCGCCGCTTGACCAGCTGGATCAGCTTGACACCGCCCGCGTCGGCCGGGCCGGGGACGACTTCGCGGGCGTCGGTGTCGAGGACCACCGACCGCCAGAAGGCGGCCCAGCGCGGTTCGTCGAGCCGGGCCCCGTTGAGGAACTCGTCGGTCTGCAGTGAGGCCAGCTGCTCCTCGTCGTTGGCCAGCCAGATTTCGGCGACGCCGCTCCACAGCGGATCCGCGGGCTCGGGCCCGAACGGGATCCGCGTGCCGATCAGGTACTTCCGGATCTGCGGGATCTTGGCGGCGTACCGGACCGCGTGCTCTTCGACCCAGTAGCGCTGGAACTCCTGCTCGCTCATCCCCGGCTTGGGGTGGGCGAAGATCAGTTGGTGGATCATGCGGTGCTCCCTTGTCGGTGCGCGTGGTGACCGGATCCCATGGCACCGCGGGGCGCGCGCGGGCGGCAAGGGTGCCGGGCGCACTCCCCCAAGTCGGCCCGCGACCGCACGAAGTAGCCGCCGGATCGGTGCGGTCACCGCGCTCCCGCCGTGAGAATCCGTGGCATGGCTGGACGTGGAGTGCTCGTCACCGGCGGTTCGAGCGGACTGGGTGAGGCGATGGTGCGCAGGTTCGCGCGCGACGGCGACCGGGTCTGGTTCACCTACCGGTCCCACCCGGACGCCGCCGCGCGGCTGGTCGCCGAAGTGGCCGGCTTCGGCGGCAAGGCCGAGGCGTTCGAGCTGGACCAGGGTGACGCCGAGAGCCACCGGCGGCTGCTGGAGCGGGTCCACGGGCCGGTGGACGTCCTGGTCAACAACGCCGCGGTCGGCACCAAGACCGTCGAGAACGTCGTCGACGGGCCGGTGGAACAGCGCGACGAGGCGTTCCTGCGGATCAACAGCGCCGGTCCACTGTGGATGATCCGGGCGCTGCTGCCGGCCATGCTGGACCGCGGCTACGGCAAGATCGTCAACGTCTGCAGCGTCGGCGGCGCGATCGCCACCTTCCCCGCGTTCGACGTCGCCGACGGGATGAGCAAGGCGGCGCTGGCCTACCTGACCCGCCACCTCGCCGCGCAGCTCGTGCACGACCCGGTGCACGTGTTCGCGATCTGCCCCGGCGCGACGCACACGCCGATGCTGCGCGCGAGCCTGCTCGACGCGCTGAGCGAGCCGCAGCTGGCGCAGCTGACCGGCCGGCTGCCCGGCGGCCGGCTGCTCGATCCGGCCGAACTCGCCGAGCTGACCTGGTGGCTGTGCGAAGAACCGGCCGCGTTGCTGCACGGCGCGGTGCTGGACGCCTCCCGTGGTCTCGGCGTCCATCCCGGCCTGGTCACCGGCCCGGAAGCGGGCTGCTGATGGTGGCCAAGCGCGCCGCCGCGCAGGCCGGGCGCGTTCCGGCGATCGCCGCGGCCCACCTGCGCGCCGAGGCGGACCCCTACCACCCGGTGACCAACCCCGGCGGCTTCCTCAACCTGGGCACCGCGGAGAACCGGCTGGGCTGGGACCTGCTGGCCGGCCGCGTCACGGCGCCGCGGCGGCTGACCCCGGCCGACGTCCGCTACGGCCCATTGCACGGCACGCACAAGCTGCGTGAAGCGACCGCCGCGCAGCTGTCCCGGCTCCTGGGCACGGCGGTGGACGCCGACGAGCTGGTGGTCGTCAGCGGGGCCAGCGCCGCCCTCGACATCGCCGCGAGCGTGCTCTGCGACCCCGGTGACGCCGTGGTCGTGCCCGCGCCCTACTACGGCGCGCTCGAAGTCCTGCTCACCGTCCGGTCCGGCGCCCGGCTGCTGCCGGCCCCGATGCGCACGGCGGACGGCTTCCGGCTCGACCCGGCTGTCGTGGCCGAGACCGTGGTGGCCGCGCGCCGCCGCGGCGAGACCGTCCGGGCGCTGGTGCTGACCTCCCCGGACAACCCGACCGGGCGGGTCCACCCGGCCGCGGACCTGCGCGAGCTGCTCGCCGTCGCCGCCCGGCTCGACCTCGACGTCGTCGCCGACGAGATCTACGCCGGTTCGGTGTTCGGCCCGGCGCCGTTCACCAGCGTGCTCGACGGCGGCCCGCGGGTGCACGTCGTCTGGGGCTTCGCCAAGGACTTCGGGCTGCCCGGGCTGAAGGTGGGCGCGCTGTGCAGCCGCGATCCCGAGGTGCTGGCCGCCGCCCGCGCCCTCGCCTACTTCGCCCCGGTGTCGAGCGACACCCAGGCGCTGCTGGCCGGGCTGCTCGCCGACGGCGACTGGGTCCGCGGCTACCTCGACGCCTCCCGCGCCCGGCTGGCGGCGGCCTACAGGGGCGTCACGGCCGCGCTGGCGGACGCCGGTGTCCCGCACCTGCCGGCGAGCGCGGGTTTCTCGGTGTGGCTGGACCTGCGCGCGTGGCTGGCGGAGCCGGGCCCACCTGGCGAACACGAGCTGTGGCAGCGGATCCTGGACTCGGCGCGGGTGAACATCCTGCCCGGGTCGGCGTTCGGCTCGCCCGAACCGGGCTGGTTCCGGCTCTGCTTCGCCACCGACGCGGCGCTGGTGCGGGAAGCGGTCCGGCGGCTGGGTGCGGTCCCGCGATGAGCCGCGGCCCGCTCGACGCGTGGTACGAGGCCGCCGGGGTGCGCACCGGCGTCCGGCGGATGCTGCACGAGGACGCCGAAGCCGGGAAGGTGTTCTTCCCGGAGCGGCTGGTGCCCTACCTGGCGCACGAGGCCGTGGCCGCGCTCCCGGCCGAGCGGCGCCGGGAGCTGGCCGTCCGGCACCTGTACCAGTTCCTGCTGTCCACGACCCACCTGGAGACGCGGGTGGTCAACCGCGGCGCCGAGCTGATCGCCGACGACCGCTGCGGCGTCCCGCTCGCCACGCCGACCCGCCTGGACGCGTTCAAGGTGTACTGCGACGAGGGCTACCACTCGCTCTACAGCCTCGACCTGGCCGATCAGGTGGCGGCCGTGACCGGGATCGCCCTCCCGCGCTGGGACTACGGCGGGTTCGTCGCGCAGCTCGGCGCGGTGGCGGCGGGGAGCTTGCGGGCGTACCCGGATCTCGCGCCGCTGCTGCAGACCGTGGTGTTCGAAACGCTCGTCACCAGCGTCCTCAACGAGGTCCCGGCCGACACCGGGGTCGTCACCACGGTCCGCGACCTGGTCCGCGACCACGCGAAGGACGAGGGCCGCCACCACCGGTTCTTCGCGGCGTTCTTCCACGAGCTGTGGCACGGCCTGGACGCCGCCACGCGATCGGCGGTGGCGTTCGCGCTGCCGGAGCTGATGAAGGGCTGCCTGGTCTGGGACCTCGCCCCGGTGCGGTCGTCGCTGCGCCTGGCCGGGCTGGACGCGGCCACCGCGGCCGCCGTCGCGACCGACTGCCACCGCGACGACGACGAGCGGTTCCGCACGATCTGCCGGTCTTCGCTGCGCATGTGCGCCTCCGCCGGCGTGTTCGAGGTACCCGGCGCGGTGGACGCCTTCGCGGCGCACGGGCTGCTCACCGGCGAGGAGGTCTGATGCCCGGCTACGGGGACTACCTGCGGCTGCCGGCCCTGCTCGCGCTCCAGCGGCCGCAGGCGGGCCCGCGGGCGCGGGACGAGCTGCTGTTCGTCGTCGTGCACCAGGCGTTCGAGCTGTGGTTCAAGCAGCTGCTGTTCGAGCTCGAGGACGCCCGGGACCTGATGCTGACCGGCGACGGGCACGTCCCGCGGCGCCGGCTGGAGCGGGCGGTGGCGGTGCAGCGGATGCTGCTGGGCCAGTTCGACGTCCTCGACACGATGGCCCCGCAGGACTTCCGGCTGTTCCGCGGCGTGCTGGGCTCGGGCAACGGCGGGCAGTCGGCGCAGTTCCACGAGATCGCGCTGCTGTCGGGTGCCCGGGACGGCGGGGGTTTCGACCGCCCGTGGTACTCGACGGCGGAGCGGTCCCGGCTGCGGCGGCGGGCGGCCGAGCCGACCCTGTGGGACGGGTACCTGGCGGTGCTGGAGAAGGCGGGCTTTCCGGTGGCGACCGAGGAGGAGCGGTTCGAGGCCTACGCCCGGATCGCCGCGGACCGCGACTCGCTGTGGGAGCTGGCCGAGGCCCTTGTCGCGCACGACCAGGCGTGGGCCGCGTGGCAGGGAAGGCACCTGCTGACCGTGCAGCGCCAGATCGGGCGCCGCCGCGGTACGGGCGGCACGACCGGGGCCGCGCACCTGGCGGCCCGGCGGGACGGGCGGTTCTACCCGGAGCTTTGGGAGCTGCGCACGCGGCTTTGACGGCCTGTCACGTCAGCGTGGCGCACCTGCGGGACGTGAGCTGCTCCCCCACCGCGGCACCCAGCGGCGTCGCCGGATCCGTGAGGTCGTAGGGCAGGTCGAAGTGGGTGCGGCCGGCGCCGACGAGGTCGGTGACGTCGGCGCCGGCCGCGGTCAAGGTGGCCGCCATCGCGGCGTGCTGACGGACGAACTCGGCGGGTTCGTGCTCGCCGCGGGCCAGGATCACCGGCGGGAGGACCGGGGGCAGCTTGCCCAGCGGGCTGTTCTCCCGCGCTTCGCCGACCGAGAGCCCCAAGGCGTCGTCGACGGTCGAGCCGATCAGCGGCTCGAGCTCGTACAGGCCGCTGAGCAGCGTCACACCGGCGAGGCGAGCACCGCCGGGCAGCAGCGCCATCGCGGCCAGGTGCGCGCCGGCCGAACTGCCGGCGAGGTGGATCCGCGCCGGGTCGATGCCGAGCGCCGGGGCGACGTGCGCCAGCAGGCGGATGGCCTGCCGGACCATCGCGGCCATCTCCCCGAGCCGGTGCGCCGGTGCCAGCCCGTAGCCGAGCGCCGCGAACGCGACGCCGCGGTCCAGGAAGCCGTCCGCGGCGAAGGCGGCCTGGTGCCGTCCGGACTCCTGCCAGAAGCCCCCGTGGACGAACACCATGAGCGGGGCTCGCGGGACGCCCGGGACGGGGAAGAAGTCGAGGAGCTCGGGCTCGGCGGTGCCGTAGCGCAGGGTCCGGTGGCCGCGGGCCCGCGCGGCGGCGGTCCGGGCGGCGTACTCGCCGAGGTAACGCCCGACGTCGGGCACCAGGCGGCCGGGCAGCAGGTCGCGGGGCGAGAGGGTCATCCCGGCACCGCCTCGATCACCGACGCCCGCTCCCCCGGTGTCACCGCGCGGACGGCGAACCCGCCTCGGGCCAGCAGCCGCCGCCAGGCGGGCGCCGTGCGCTCGCGGCCGCCCAGCAGGACCAGCATGTGCAGGTCCAGCAGGTGCCCCGGATGCGGGCCGCCGTCCTCGGGGATCACCTGTTCCAGCACGAGCAGCCGCGCGTCCGCCGGCATCGCCGCGCGGCAGCTGCGCAGGATCCGCACCGCCTCCGGGTCCGCCCAGTCGTGCAGGATCTGGGCCAGCAGGTACACGTCCCCGCCTTCCGGTACCGACACGAAGAAGTCGCCCTCGACGCGGCGGCACCGCTGCGGCACCCCGGCGTCCGAGACCACGCCGGGCCGGTCGAACACCGTCCCGCGCAGGCCCGGGTGCTTCTCCAGCAGCAGGCCGAGCAGCATCCCGTTGCCGCCGCCGACGTCGACGACGTGCCCGACACCGTCCCACGACCGCTCCAGCAGCGGCTGCGCGCGCACCGCGGCCAGCCCCGCCTGCGCCCGGTCGAAGTCCGCCTGCCGCGCCGGCCGCTCCGCAAGCCAGGCGAACAGCGGCGCGCCGAACACCGGCTCGAACGCCGGGCCGCCGGTGCGCAGGCTCAGCGACGCCTCCGCCCAGACCCGGTACGCCTCGCCGGTCATCAGCCGGGACAGGTGCCGCAGCGAACCGGGGACGTCCGAGCGCAGCAGTTCCCCGGCCGGGGTCAGCGCGTACTCCCCGGCTGTCAGGGTGAACAGCCCTTCGCCGGCGAGCGCCCGCAGGAACCGGGTCAGCGCGTCGGCGTCGGCGCCGAGTTCGGCCGCCAGGGTGGCCGCCGTGGCGGGCCCGGCCGCGAGCCGGTCGACGACGCCGAGTTCGGTCACCGCGTGGATCGCCTGGGCCACCACCGCACCCATGATCTTCCGCCGCAGGTCGGCGTACGCGCTCACGCCGGCACCCCCACCGGCCGCGCGGACAACGCCGGGAACAACGGCACCGCGGCCGCCCGGCGCAGGTACTCCGCGCCCGACGTGCCGCCCGTGCCCGGGACCGTGCCGATGATCTTCACCGTGATCCCCCAGTGCGTCCGCTTCATCGCGCACCACGCCTCGTCCAGCCGGACCAGCTCCGCGCACAGCCGGGCGGTGGCCACCTCGCCGAGCCGCTCGGCCGCCCGCAGGGCCGCCTCCTGCAGGGAAACGCCGGCGGCGGTGTCCGGCCGCGGGGCGCACACCGTCTCGATCCGGCGGAAGCCGCGGGACTGGATCGCGCTGCGGCCGCCGGTGTGCGCGCGGATCACCGCGAACGCCTCGGGCGGCATCGTCGTCACCACCCGGTACAGCGCGGGCGAAAGCGCCAGCAGCCGGGCGGCGTCGGCGATCAGCACCCGGGCGCGCCCGACCGCCAGGCGGACCAGCGCGTCGCGCGCCGCCACCAGGGTGTCGCCGATCCGGCGGTACAGCGTCTCGAACAGCTGCAGGCTGCGGACGAACATCTGCTCGTCGTGCAGCGGGGTCATCGGCAGCAGGGACAGCTCGGTGACCACCCGCACCCGCGGGGCGACGGTCTCGGTGGTCTCGGCGATCCAGGACGCGGCGAGTTCGGCGAGGTCCTCGTCGGCGGACGGCACTGGCAGGTCCCGCAGCCGCGCCAGGACACCGAGGCAGGCCCGGGCCCGCCGGTGCTGCGCCCGGCCCGGCTCGCGCCCGAGGGCGCGGACCTCCAGCCCGAGCAGGTCGGCGGCCAGGGCCTGCAGCAGGTCCGCCGCCGCCCGGTGCGGGGGCAGGTCGGCGCCGGCCGGGCTGTCCAGCAGCGGCACGGCCAGGTAGCCGTCGTAACCGCCGCCCGCCTGGTCGGCCGTGCACGGCAGCCAGTCCGGCAGCGGCCACGCGAGCCGCGCGCGACCGCCGCCGGAGAGTCTGCTGTGGACGGTCCACAGCAGGGCGGTGAGCTCGTCGCCGGCGTAGGCGCGGCCCACCGCCCGGTAGTGGCGCAGCACCGGGGCGAACGGGAACCGGGCCACCTCGGCCGGCCCGATCGGGGCCGGGGCGCCGGCCAGCCACGCGTGCACCGCCGCGACGGCCGCGCGCCGGTCGCCGCCACGCGCCGCGGCCTCGCTCACACCGCCGACCCCGGTCCCGCCGGGCCACCCGGCGTTGTCGTCCGCTGCCACCACCGTGCTCGCCACCTTCCGCCGGATCTCAGACCTGGTAACGCTTCTTGACGTCCTCGGCGAACCCGAGGTAGTCCCGCAACGGCCAGACCGCTTCGAACTCCAGGTACTCCCGCATCGGCAGCCGGCCGAGCGCGGTCCGGTCGAGCTCTTCGGCGTCCGGCGAGTCGATGATCGCGATCACCCGCTTCTGCGCGGCGACCTTCCAGATCCCGACGCAGAACCCTGAATCGACGGTCTCCTGGGCGTGCTCGGCCTCGTCGGCCTCGACGTCCCACAGTTCGTCGAGGGTGATCCGGCCCTCGTGGTTCCATCTCATCTGGACGTAGAACAACATCGGCGTGGTCCCTTCCGCGGGCGGGAAACGGTCAGAGCGCCCGGATGCGGGCGGTGAGGCGGTGGTCCGGGCCGAACACCTCGGCGGCGATGTCGAACGCGGTCTTGCCGTCGTGCCCCTCGACGTCGACCCGGGCCCCGGCGTCGAGCAGGATCGACGCGCAGTCGTCGTAGCCGTGCCAGAGCGCGTCGTGCAGCGCGGTGTAGCCGTTGGTCGCGCCCTGGTAGTCCAGGTCGGCACCCGGGGCCGAGGCCAGCGCCGAGGTGATCGCCGCGTGTCCGTTGTAGACGGCCTTGTGCAGCGGGCTCGCCCCGAACGTCGGCTCGGTCGCGTTGACGTCGGCGCCGCCGCGCAGCAGCAGCCCGGCGATCTCGGCGTGCCCGTCGCGCGCGGCGACCAGCAGCGGGGTGTGCTGGTCGTTGAAGCCGTTGAGGACCGGGTACCGCGCGTCGACGTCGGCGCCGGAGGCGATCAGCGACCGCACCCGCTCGACGTCGTTCGCGGTCACCGCGGCCATCAGCCGCTGCGCCGCGACGGCGTCCTCGTCGGACTTCGCGCGGTCCTTCAGCGCCTGCTCGGCTTCGAGCAGCTTCTCCTTGCCGAGCTTGTTGACGTTCAGCTCGTACTCGAAGTGCTCCTTCATCGAGAAGCCGTAGTGCGTCGAGAGGTTGACGCCCGCGCCGAGCTCCAGCAGGTACCGGGCGATGTGCGGCCACTTGTACCAGAGCGCGTCCATCAGCGGGGTGTGGCCGGTGGTCGCGGCCACCGCGTCGACGAACGCGCCCGCGTCCACGAGCACCCGCACGGTCGCCAGGTCGCCGCGCTGGACCGCCTTGTGCAGCGCGGTCGCGCCGCCGCGGCTGTCGGTGGTGAACACGTCGGCACCGCCGTCGACCAGTTCGCGCACGACGCCGGCGTTCCCGAGGCCGGCGGCGACCAGGAACGTCGTCAGCCCGGTGGCGGGGTCACGGCGATCCGGGTCGGCGCCGTCGCGAACGAGCCGCCCGGCCTCTTCGCGGTCGCCGGCGCGGACCGCGGCCAGCAGCCGCTCGTCGATGTCGGAGCGGAACAGCGCGATTTCCGGGCTGGCGTCGAAGAACGCGCGCCAGTGCGTGACCAGGCCGTCGTCGCCGACGGTCAGCACCATCGCGAACTCGAAGTCCACCTCCATGCCGGTCCGGTGGTGCTTGAGCTTCTGGTAGTTGACGACGAACGCGCGGTCGTCTTCGACGACCATCTGCCGCTGCTCGAACTCGGTGACGTCGGCGTAGAGCGTGCGCAGCCGGAACGCCTCCAGCACCTCGTCCTTGCCCCGCCAGACGCGCAGGTTGGGCACGATCGTGTTGAACTCGTTGCCGGGCAGGTCGAAGACGATCGCCGGGGAGAGGGCGGCGAGCACGCCCTCGACGTTGCCCGACGCGACGTCGGAGAACAGTTGCGTGACCACCGCGCGGGTGCTTGTGCTGTCCGCCATGAGAGATCCTTCGGCCGTTGTGTCTACTGTGGTGTGCCGGGCCTTTCCGCTCCCCAGCACACCGCGGCCGCGCCGGGCCGGGCAAGGCGCCGCCGCGCACTATCCGAAGTCGCCGCCGGCCGGGCTACTCCGTGCATTCGGCCTTGCCCCGCAACGGATGCGGCTCGACGCTGGAGGAGCCGCCGTCCCCCGCGGCGGCCGGGTGAGCGCAGGAGGGTTCCGCCATGTCCCTGTCCCCAGAACTACCCCGCTCCACCGACGTGCTCGTGGTCGGCGCCGGGCCGGTGGGCCTGACGACGGGCTGCGCCCTGCGCACGCTCGGGATCGACCACGTCGTCGTCGACCGCGCGCCCGGGCCCGCGGCGCATTCGCGGGCGTCGGCGGTGCACGTGCGCACGCTGGAGTCCCTCGCCGCGATCGGGGTCGCCGACGAGCTGGTGGCGCGGTCCATCCCGGGGCGCACGTTCACCGTCCGTGACGCGGAAAAGGTGCTGCTGTCCATCCCGTTCGCAGAGCTGGACACGCCCTACCCGTACGCGCTGAGCATCCCGCAGATGACCACCGAGGAGGTGCTCGCCGAGCGCTACGCCGCCCTCGGCGGCACCGTGCACCGCACCACGTCGCTGCTCGACCTGCGCGACAACTTCCCCGGCAGCACGGCGTCCGTTGTGGACTCCGACGGCGTCGTCCGGGCCATCGACGCCCGGTACGTGATCGGCGCCGACGGCATCCACAGCACCGTCCGCGACCGGATCGGCGTCGCCTTCCCCGGCGGCGCGCGGCCGCAGACCTTCATGCTGGCCGAGGTCACCATGGACTGGCACGGCCCGGAGGACGAGGTCGTCACGTTCTACTTCTCCCTGCGCGGGCTCGGCGCGGTGGCGAAGATCCCCGGCGACCTCTACCGCGTGGTGGCGCTGGTCGGCGACGACGCCGGCGTGCCCACCCGCGAGGACGTCCAGGAGGTCATCGACACGCGCGGCCCGGGTGCCGCGGGCGGGCGCGTGCGCGAGGTCAAGATGGCGTCGAACTGGCGGGTGCACGAGCGGCTGGCCGACAGTTTCCGGCGGGGCCCGGTGTTCCTCGTCGGCGACGCCGGGCACGTGCACAGCCCGGTCGGCGGCCAGGGCCTCAACACCGGCGTCCAGGACGCGCTCAACCTGGCCTGGAAGCTGGCCGCGGTGCTCGACGGCACCGCCGCCCCGGCCCTGCTGGACACCTACGACGCCGAGCGGCGGCCGGTCGCCGCCGGGGTGCTCGGGTTCACCGGCACGCTGACCGAGATTTCCACGCAGACGAACCCGGCGAGCATCGGGCTGCGCAACGAGGTGCTCGACTCGGTCGCGCAGCTGCCGGCGTTCCGCTCGTGGCTGGCCACCCGGCTGGCCGGCCTGCACATCTCCTACCCGGGCGAGGACGGCCCGCACACGCCCGGCCCGGGACGGCGGGTGGCGCCCCGGCGCGGGATGGCGCCGGGCATCGGCTGGACGCTGGTCATCCCGCCCGCCGCCGACGCCGTCGCAGTCAAGGAGGCCGCCGAAGCGAGCGTCACGCCGATCACCGTGCTCCCGGACGGCGACGCCACCCACGCCACGCTCGTGCGCCCCGACGGCTACGTCGCGCTGACCGCCGACGCCGATGCGGCCGCGACCCTGCCCGCCGGGCTCGCCGCCTGGCTGCGGCGCTCCTGATCCCGGTACCCGGTCCCGGGTCCCCGGTCCGCACCACCCCCGAAGGCAGTACCCCACCGAGGAGGTAGTCCCATGTCGGCACCCTGGTCCCGCCCGCCCGGCTCGGCCACGCTGATGCACGTCGCGATCCTCTGCAAGGACGTCGACGAATCCCTGCGGTTCTACCGCGACGGGCTCGGCTTCGCGAAGACGTACGAGTGGTCCAAGACGACCAGCGACACCGGTCAGGTGCTCTACTGCGACCGGGGCGTCTACGTCGAACTCGACGGCCACACCTACATCGAGCTGTTCCCCGGCGGCCGCGACGACGTCACGTCGATTTCCGGGCCGCTGCAGCACATCGCGCTGATCGTCGGCGACCTCGACGAGGCGTACACGAAGTGCCTGGCCGCGGGCGGCGCCGCCTTCCCGATCGAGGACTGGGACGGCGCGCCGACCCGGGTGTTCATCAACGGGGAGCCGGAGATGGAGGTGCGGGTCGCCTTCGTCCGCGGCCCCGGCGGTGAGCTGATCGAGCTGTACCAGCAGCTCAGCCCGGTGGTGGCGGTCGACCGGACCGCTGCCGCCGCGGGCGCTCCGGCGTAGCGGCACGACGGAAGCGGGGGGGGGCCCGGGGGGGGGGCCCCCCCGGGGGGGGGGCGGGCGGAACCCCAGGCCCCGGGGGAAGAGGACCGGGGGGGGGGGGGGGAGGAACCCCC
>NZ_JBEXKX010000029.1:0-133783 GCF_040609695.1 Amycolatopsis sp. NPDC004625 | reverse complement strand
CGGCGGGGGGGCGGGCGTGGGGGTGTTGGCGGGGGTGGTGGGGTTGTTGGTGTCGCGGGTCACCCACCCCCCCCCCCCCCCCCCCCCCCCGGCCGGGACGAAGGTCCTGAACTGCTGTGACCGAGGTCCTGTGAACCGGCCCCGGCGTTCTCACCAGGACCTCACTGCCTACCCTCAACGGAGTGAACTCCGTGACCGAGCTGGCGATCTCCGGACCGCTGCTGCTCGCCGCCGGGGTCGCCCTGCTCGCCGGGGCCATCTCCTTCGCCTCGCCCTGCGTCGTTCCGCTCGTTCCCGGGTACCTCGCCTACCTCGCCGCGCTCGTCGGGGCCGATGCGCCGGCCGTCAGCGCCGACGAAGAGCGCAAGCAGGGGCGGTGGGCCGTCGTCGGGGCCGCGCTTCTGTTCGTCCTCGGGTTCACCGTCGTCTTCGTCGCCACCCTCGGCACCCTCGTCTGGCTCGCCGACACGCTCGTGCTCAACCAGAACCTGATCCAGCGCCTCGGCGGGGTGCTCACCATCGCCATGGCCCTGGTCTTCCTCGGCTGGATCCCCGGCCTGCAGCGCGAGGTCCGCTCGCACCACGTGCCGCGCGGCGGGATCTGGAGCGCGCCGCTGCTCGGGGCCATCTTCGGGCTCGGGTGGACGCCGTGCATCGGGCCGACCCTGTCCGCCGTCATGACGCTGGCCAGCGCCACCGGCGGGGCCGAGGCGCGCGGGTACCTGCTGATCGCCGTCTACTGCCTCGGGCTCGGGGTGCCGTTCCTGCTCATCGCGCTCGGCGCCCGCTGGGCCGTGCGCGCCACCGACTGGGTGCGCCGGCACGGCCGGCAGGTGCAGATCTTCGGCGGGGTGCTGCTGCTGGCCGTGGGCGTCCTGCTCGTCACCGGCGTCTGGGGGGATCTGATGGGCTGGCTCCGCAACGAGCTCACCGGCGGTCTGGAGCTGCCGCTGTGACGACCACCGAAGCGCCCCCGAAGACGCCGCAAGGCCCGACACCGGCGAAGCGCACCTTCGCCTTCCTGCGCAACACCTGGCGCGGTCTGACGTCGATGCGGACCGCGCTCGTCCTGCTCTTCCTGCTCGCCCTCGCCGCGCTGCCCGGCGCCCTCCTGCCCCAGCGGAAGCTCAACGCGCCCAAGGTCGACGACTACATCGCCGCACACGGGTGGTGGGGGACGCTGCTCGACAAGCTCGAGTTCTACGACGTCTACTCCAGCATCTGGTTCTCCGCCATCTACCTGCTGCTGATGGTCTCGCTCATCGGCTGCCTCACCCCGCGCAGCTTCGAGTACGTCAAGGCGATGCGCGCCAAGCCCGTGCTGACCCCGCGCAACCTGGCCCGGATGCCGCACTACCGGCTCGGCCGGGGCAAGGCCGACGTCACCGCCGAGGTCGCCGCCGTCCACAAGCAGCTCTCCGGCTGGCGGCGGGTCGAACGCGAAGAGGCCGACGGCGTCCGCACGATCTCGGCCGAACGCGGGTTCCTGCGCGAGACCGGCAACCTGCTCTTCCACTTCAGCATGCTCGGCCTGATCGTCTTCTTCGCCCTCGGCAAGCTCTACAGCTACGAGGGCCAGGTCATCGTCCAGGCCGACGGCAGCACCTTCTGCAACGCCGGCATCTACAACTACGACTCGTTCAACGCGGGCCTGCGGGTCGACGGCACCGACCTCAACCCGTTCTGCGTGAAGGTGAACGACTTCACCGCCCGCTACACCGCCTCCGGCCAGCCCGACTACTACCACTCGAACATCGAGTACCAGTCCGGCGCGGACCTGGACACCGGCAGCTGGCGCCCGTACGGCCTCGAGGTCAACTCGCCGCTGCGCACCGCCGGCGACCGCGTCTACCTGCTCGGGCACGGCTACTCGCCGAAGTTCACCGTCACCTTCCCGGACGGCAGCCAGCGAACCCAGAACACCCAGTGGCGCACCGTCGACCCGAGCACCATGCTCGCCGAGGGCGCGACGAAGTTCGACCAGCCCGGCATCACCGACGAGGTCCAGCGGCGGACCCGGCAGCTGGCCATCACCGGCCTGTTCGCCCCGACGGCGTTCCTGCACGGCAACGTCCTGACGTCCTCGGCGCCCGAGGCGAACGACCCCGCCGTCGCCGTCGACGTCCTGCGCGGCGACCTGGGCCTGGACGCCGGGCGCGGGCAGTCCGTCTTCGAGGTCGACCAGTCGCTCGTCGCCGACGGCCGGCTGAAGAAGGTCGCCCGGCAGAACCTGAAGGTCGGCGAGGAGCTGAAGCTCGACGACGGCACGAAGGTCCGCTTCGACGGCGTCGGCCAGTGGGTGTCGATCCAGATCTCGCACGACCCCACGCAGGGGTTCGTGCTCGGGTTCGCCATCGCGATGTTCGTCGGGCTCGGCGCGTCCCTGCTGGTCAAGCGCCGCCGGCTGTGGGTGCGGGTGAAACCGGGGACCGAAGACCACCCGGGTACCGTGATCGAGGTCGCCGGGCTGGCGCGCACCGACCAGGCCGGGTACGGCGAAGAGTTCCACCGGGTCAGTGAACGCCTGATCAGTGGGCAGAAGGGCTGAGGCATGCCGATCAACGAGACGCTGTCGACCTACAGCGACTGGCTGTACACCACCGCCGCGGCGATCTACGTCGTCGCGCTGATGTTCACCCTGATCGAGCAGGGCTTCGGCGCCAAGGGGCGGCTCGCCACCGAGCGCGCCAAGCTGCGGGCCCGCGAGCTGGTCGGCGCCGGCGGGCCGCCGGTCGAGGACGTCCCGGCCGCGCAGCGCGAGGTCGGCCGCCCCGAGCGGATCGGCCGGATGGGCGCGTCGCTGCTCGTGCTCGGCGCCCTGCTGCAGCTGACGGCGATCGTGCTGCGCGGGCTCGCCGTGCACCGCGCGCCGTGGGGCAACATGTACGAGTACGGCATGGCGGTGACCTTCATCGCGGTGGTCACCTGGATCGTCGTGATGTGGAAGTTCCCGGTCCGGCACCTCACCGGCTTCCTGCTGCTGCCCGTCGTGATCCTGATGTTCATCAACGGCACGCTGCTGTACACGACCGCGGCGCCGGTGCAGCCCGCCCTGCAGTCGTACTGGCTGGTCATCCACGTCTCGGCGGCCATCATCGGCTCCGGTGTCTTCCTGGTCCCCGGCGTCGCGAGCGTGCTCTTCCTGTTCCGCGCGGCCCACGAGAAGGACGCCACGAAGTTCGCCCGGTTCGCCCCCAAGCTGCCCGCGGCCGACGTCCTCGACCGGATCGCCTACCGGACGACGATCTTCGCCTTCCCGATCTTCACCTTCGGCGTCCTCTGCGGTGCCGTCTGGGCCGAGTCGGCGTGGGGCCGGTTCTGGGGCTGGGACCCCAAGGAGACCTGCGCGTTCATCGCCTGGGTCGTCTACGCGGCCTACCTGCACTCGCGGGCGACGGCCGGCTGGCGCGGTGCCCGGGCCGCGGTCATCAACATCGTCGGGTTCGCCGCGATGATCTTCAACCTGTTCTTCGTGAACCTCGTCTCCGTCGGCCTGCACTCCTACGCCGGGGTGGGCTGAGCAGCCCGCGCGTCCGCCGACTACCGTCGACATCGGGGGGCTGATGTGACAGGCGGAGCGCGCGGAGGTTTTCACCGGTGACCGGACCCAGCGAAGAATCGGCTCCTGGCCACCCCGAACAGGCCGACCCGGCCGCTGCCCCGCCGCAGCCGGGCCTGTTCGCCGACGACCGGACGGACTCGCACCCGCACCCCGAGGCGTCGGGGGCCTACGACGTGCAGCCCACGCAGGCCGTGGCGCCGCCGAACCCGGCCGTGTCGGGTCCGCACGGGATGCCCAACCCGGCCGTGTCGGGGCCGCACCAGGTGCCGCCCTACGGCTACGACCAGAACCTGCCGCCGCTGCAGCCGCAGTACGACCCGGCCCAGCAGTACGCCCAAGCCCAAGCGCAGTACCCGCAGCAGCAGCCGTCCGGCCTGCCGCAGCCCCAGGGCGGGCGGCACGCGGCGCCGCCGCAGCAGCCGGGGCACGGGCACGACCTGTCGACCGCGCACCTGGTCAAGCAGACCAAGCGGCCGCCGCAGTCCGGCTGGCGCAAGGCGCTGTACGTCGGCACCGGCAAGCTGGTCAACCCGGGGGAGAGCCCGGCCGACACCCGGCGCCGGGAGCTCATCGCGCGCGTCAACCAGCCGCTGCGCGGGTGCTACAAGATCGCGATGCTCTCGCTCAAGGGCGGCGTCGGCAAGACCACGGTGACGACGACGCTGGGCTCGACGTTCGCGTCCCTGCGCGGTGACCGCGTGGTGGCCGTCGACGCCAACCCGGACCGCGGCACGCTGTCGCAGAAGATCCCGCTGGAGACCACCGCGACGGTCCGGCACCTGCTGCGTGATGCCGCCCGCATCACGCGCTACAGCGACGTCCGGTCCTACACGTCCCAGGGCTCGAGCCGGCTGGAGATCCTGGCCAGCGAGCAGGACCCGGCCGTGTCGGAGGCGTTCTCCGAGGACGACTACCGGCGCACGGTCAACCTGCTGGAGCACTTCTACAACATCGTGCTCACCGACTGCGGCACCGGCCTGATGCACTCGGCGATGAAGGGCGTCCTGGACGTCGCGGACGCGCTGGTCGTGGTGTCGTCCGGCTCGGTCGACGGCGCCCGCAGCGCCTCGGCGACGCTGGACTGGCTGGAGGCGCACGGCTACGGCGAGCTGGTCAAGCGCTCGGTGGCGGTGATCAACTCGGTCCGGCCCAAGGGCGGGTCGGTCGACCTCGACAAGCTCTCGGCGCACTTCGGCGCGAAGGTCCGGGCGGTCTGCAAGGTCCCGTTCGACCCGCACCTGGAGGAAGGCGCGGAGATCGAGCTGGACCGCCTGTCCGGCGACACCCGCCTGGCCCTGCTGGACCTGGCGGCCACCGTCGCCGACGGCTTCGCCACCCCGCTCTCCCAGGGCTACCGCTGACCCCGGCTCGTGAGTGGTAAGGCGGGTTCTAACCCGCCTTACCACTCACGACCGACGTGGCGAAGGTAAAGGGTGGGCTAGGAGTCTTCGTCCCGGCGTTTGCGCTGTTGTTCGGCCAGCTGGCGCAGGAAGTCGGGGTCGTCGTCCGGCGCGAGCGGGGCCCGGCGCGGGGCCGACGTCACCCCGATCCGCTGGCCGGCGAACGACCGCCACAGGAGCAGGGCGACGACCAGCGCGCCGACCGCCGCGAGCAGAGCGAGCATGCCGGATCCTTCCGTGGGGCTGCCTGTCCACCGAGGTTAACCCGTGCGGCCGTGTGGTGGGTCTGAAGCCGGGCCGGGAAATGCCCGGGGGCCGCGCGGGGACGGGATGGTTCCCGTACCCACACGGCCCCCGTGTGCGGATGGTTCAGGCGTTGCGAGCCGGTTCGCTGGCGTCGGTGGTCAGCTCGGCGAGAAGCTCGTTCACCTCGGACTCCCGGAACCGCCGGTGCCCGCCCGGGGTGCGGATCGAGCCGATCCGGCCCGCGGTCGCCCACCGCGTCACCGTCTTCGGGTCCACCCGGAAGAGCGCTGCCACCTCGCCAGGGGTGAGCAGGCGTCCGCCCATCGTCGCGGTCATTTTCCGCCTCCTTAACGAACTCACTGCTATACCGGGAGGCGTCCGGGCCCTTCTGCCCGTCGCGCCGGGGTAGCCAACAAGGCAATCGTTGCACTTCACCCGTCGGGTACTCGAACGGTTGTCCACGAGTAAAGAGCCCTTAAAGGTCAAAACGGACAGATTGTTCACCCTCGGCAACTACTCTGCGGCGACCTGACGTGCGCAGATGTCAGGGCCGCCGGTCAGCGGCGGCGAGGCGTGGTGCCAATGGGGGATTGTCCAACCGCATAGAGTGATCCCCGTGGATCAGTTGGACCGGAAGATCATCGCAGCGTTGCGCATCAACGGACGGGCCACTTACGCCGACCTCGGACGGGCCGTCGGGCTCTCCGCGTCTTCGGTGCACGAGCGGGTGGGCAAGCTGGAGGCCGCCGGCGTGATCACCGGCTACCACGCGGTCGTCGACCCGAGCTCGGTCGGCCTCGGCGTCACCGCCCTCGTCGGCATCCATCCCACCGACACCGCGACCGAGGACGACGTCGCCGACGCGCTCGGCGAGCTCGACGAGGTCGAGAGCTGCTACGCGGTGGCCGGCGACGAGGCGTTCGTCGTCAAGGTGCGCGTGCCGACCGTCGACGAGCTGGAGCGGACGCTGGCCCGGCTCCGCCGCATCCCGGGTGTCGGGCGCACGAACACCACCGTGGTCCTCTCGACGCGCTTCGAGGGCCGCCCGAACAACGCGGGCCTGCAGAAGGACCGGCCGGGCGGGGCGTAGCCTGCGTTGATGTGAGCAACAACCTGCCCCGTGACCTGACGCTGTACCTGCTGGCGCGGTTCGTGCTGGTCGCGGTGATCGCCTGGGCGCTGTCCCTGGCCGGGGTGCCGCTGCTGGTCGCCCTGGTCATCGGCTTGGTGGTCGGGCTGCCGCTCGGCCTGCTGCTGTTCCGCCCGCTCAACGCCCGCGTGACCGCCGGGCTGGCGAAGCGCAACGAGAAGCGGGCCCGCGCCCGTGCCGAGCTGCGCGCGCAGCTGCGGGGCGACGCCGCCGGGCAGCCGGAGTGAGCCGCCCGCACAGCCGCAGCTGGGTTCGCGAGGCCGTCCGGATCATCGAGGCCGACGCCAACCGCAGCGCCGACACGCACCTGCACGTCTTCCCGCTGCCCCCGGAGTGGGGCATCGACCTCTACCTCAAGGACGAGTCGGTGCACCCGACCGGCTCGCTGAAGCACCGGCTGGCCCGGTCGCTGTTCCTGTACGGGCTGGTCAACGGCCAGATCGGGCCGGACACCGTGCTCGTCGAGGCCTCCAGCGGCTCGACCGCGGTGTCCGAGGCGTACTTCGCCCGGATGCTCGGCCTGCGCTTCATCACGGTCGTGCCGCGGCGCACGTCGCAGGAGAAGGTCGCGCTCATCGAGTTCTACGGCGGCGAGTGCCACTTCGTCGACGAGGCCCCGGCGATGTACCCGGAGGCGGAACGGCTCGCGGCCGAGTGCGGCGGCCACTACCTCGACCAGTTCACCTACGCCGAGCGCGCGACGGACTGGCGTGGCAACAACAACATCGCCGAGTCGGTGTTCGCGCAGATGCGCTCGGAGCGCCACCCGATCCCGCGCTGGATCGTCGTCGGCGCGGGCACCGGCGGCACGAGCGCGACCTTCGGCCGGTACGTCCGCTACAAGCGCCACACGACGAAGATCTGCGTGGTCGACCCGGAGAACTCGTCGTTCTACGGCGCCTGGGAGACCGGGGCGATGGACTACGCCACCGGGATGCCGTCGCGGATCGAGGGCATCGGGCGGCCGCGCTGCGAGCCGTCGTTCGTCCCCGGCGTCATCGACGAGATGTTCCGCATCCCCGACGCGGGTTCCCTGGCGGCCGTCCGCCTGCTGCGCGAGCGGACCGGCCACTGGGCGGGCGGCTCGACCGGCACGAACCTCTACGGCGCGTTCCGGCTCATCTCCCGGATGGTCGAGGACGGCCAGGCGGGCAGCGTCGTGACGCTGCTCTGCGACGGCGGCGAGCGGTACGCGCACACGTACTACAACGACGAGTGGCTGGACCAGCAGGGCCTGGACCTGGCGCCGCACACGGCGTTGTTCGAGGAGTTCCTGACGACCGGGAAGTTCCCGGAGCTCTAGAGGTTCAGGCCGACCGCGGCCAGCACCGCCCAGGCGAGCATCGCGAGCCCGGTGTCACGCAGGGCGGGGATGAGGTCGCGGCCGGTCGCGTTGCCGAGGATCGCCTTGACGGACTGGGGCAACAGGGCGGCGCTCAGCACGGTGAGCGCCGCGAGCGAGTGCGTCGTGAACTGCAGGATCCCGCTGAGCACGTACGGCACCGCGATCAGCGCCAGGTACAGCCGCCGGGTGCCCTGGTCACCCAGGCGGGTGGCCAGGGTGCGCTTGCCGGACTCGACGTCGGTCGGGATGTCGCGCAGGTTGTTGGCCGTCAGGACCGCCGTCGAGAAGCAGCCGACCACGACCGCGCACGCCAGGGCCGCCCAGCTGACCCGGCCGGCCTGGACGTACACCGTGCCCAGGACGCCGGCCAGGCCGAAGAACACGAACACCGCGATCTCGCCGAAGCCGTAGTAGCCGTAGGGCTTCTTGCCGCCGGTGTAGAACCACGCGCCGAGGATGCACAGCGCGCCCATGCCCAGCAGCCACCAGTGCCCGCTGACCGCCACCAGGACCAGGCCGAGCACCCCGGCCAGGCCGAGGGAGACCAGCGCCGCCGTCAGCACGGCCTTGGGTGCGGCGACCTTCGAGCCGACCAGGCGCAGCGGGCCGACGCGGTTCTCGTCCGTGCCGCGGATGCCGTCGGAGTAGTCGTTGGCGTAGTTGACGCCGACGATCAGCGAGAGCGAAACGAGCAGGGCCAGCACCGAACGCCACCACGAGAACGCGTCCAGCGCGATCGCCGCGCCGACCCCCGCCACCACCGGCGCCACCGCGTTGGGCAGCGTCCGCGGCCGGGCCCCTTCGATCCACTCGCTCAAGCTCGCCATGGCGCCATTCAACGCCATGACGATCAAAGCCGGGAACTCAGTCGGACGTCGGCAGCTGCCAGACGAGGGAACCGCTGTTGGGGTCCACACTGTCGGCGAGGGCCGCGCTCGCGGGCAGCAGGATGCCCAGCGTGACGGCCGTGGCGACGAAGGCGGTTCTGATCCAGCGCGTCATGGTGAGTAGCCAAGCGGGCGCACCCTGTGCGTGTCAACGAAGTACCGCCATTCAGACGCTACCGAAGGCGGGCTTTCACGGCCGTCCGGTCGATCTTCCCGGGGCCGCGCAGCGGCAGTTCCGGTGCGAATTCGATGCGCTTGGGCGTGGCCGCCGCACCCAGTTCCGCCCGGACCGCCGCCCGCAGGTCACCGGGTTCGCCGTCCGGGACGACCAGCGCGACCACGGCTTCGCCCCACTCCGGGTCCGGCACGCCGACGACGCACGCGTCCCGCACGCCCGGCTGCGCGCACAGGCAGCGCTCGATCGCGTTCGCCGACACCTTCACGCCACCGGTGTTGATCATGTCGTCGGCCCGGCCGAGCACCTCGATCCGGCCGTCGTCGTGCCGGATCCCGCGGTCGGACGTCGTGAACCAGCCGGCCGAGAACGCCTCCGCGGTCAGCTCCGGCTGCCGCCGGTAGCCGTGCGCGAGGACGTCCCCGGCGATCCGGATCCGGTCGCCGGCGACGTCGACGCGGACGCCGTCGAGGGGGACGCCGTCGTAGACGCAGCCGCTGGCCGTCTCGCTCATCCCGTACGCGGGCACGATCCGGACGCCGGCGTCGGCGGCGCGTTCCCGCAGGCCCGCGGACGTCGCCGCCGCGCCGACCACGATCGCGTCGAACGTCTTCGCCGCGGCCAGCCCCGCGCCGCCGTCGTCGAGCAGGCGGACCAGCTGGGTCGGCACCAGCGCGGTGTACCGCGGGCTGCCCGCCAGCGTGGCGGCCGCGGCGGCGAAGTCGGCCGGGCGGAAGCCGGTGCCGGTCAGCAGCGCCGGCGTCGTCCCGGCCAGCAGCGACCGGACCAGCACCTGCAGCCCGCCGATGTAGTGCGCCGGGGTGGCCAGCAGCCAGTGCCCCGGCCCGCCGAGCCGGGCGTGCGTGGCCTCGGCGGACGCGGTCAGCGCGCGGGCCGACAGCAGCACGCCCTTGGGTGCGCCGGTCGACCCCGACGTGGCGATGACCACGGCGGTGCCCGGCTCGGCGGGCTCGGCCGGCGCCATGGCGTCCCGCAGCGCGGGGTCGGTGAACGGCAGCACCGCCGGGCCGCCGCCGAGGGCGTCCGCGACGGCCCGCTTCAGCGTTTCGAGGGCCTCGGGCGAGCCGTCGAGGTGGACCGGGAGCAGCTCAGTAGTAATAGGGGACGTCCTTGAAATCGGGGTCGCGCTTCTCGAGGAACGCGTCGCGGCCTTCGACGGCTTCGTCCTGCATGTACGCCAGGCGGGTGGTCTCGCCGGCGAACAGCTGCTGGCCGACCATCCCGTCGTCGGTGAGGTTGAACGCGTACTTGAGCATCCGCTGCGCCGTCGGCGACTTGCGGGTGATCTCCCACGCCCAGTTCAGGGCCTCTTTTTCGAGGTCGGCGTGCGGCACGACGGCGTTCACCGCGCCCATCTGGTGCATCTGCTCGGCGGAGTACTCGCGGCCGAGGAAGAAGATCTCGCGGGCGAACTTCTGCCCGACCATCTTCGCCAGGTAGGCCGAGCCGTAGCCGCCGTCGAACGAGCCGACGTCGGCGTCGGTCTGCTTGAACTTCGCGTGCTCGGCCGAGGCGAGGGTGAGATCGCACACGACGTGCAGGGAGTGCCCGCCGCCGGCGGCCCAGCCCGGAACGACCGCGATGACCGGTTTCGGCAGGAAGCGGATCAGCCGCTGGACCTCGAGGATGTGCAGCCGGCCGGCCCGCGCGGGGTCCACCGTGTCGGAGGTCTCGCCGCTCGCGTACTGATACCCGGAGCGTCCGCGAATACGCTGGTCACCACCGGAGCAGAACGCCCACCCGCCGTCCTTGGGCGAGGGGCCGTTGCCGGTGAGCAGGACGCAGCCGACGTCCGAGCTCATCCGGGCGTGGTCCAGCGCCCGGTAGAGCTCGTCGACGGTGTGCGGCCGGAAGGCGTTGCGGACCTCCGGACGGTCGAACGCGATGCGAACGACGCGTTTGCCGCCGCGGCTCTCAGCGGAGCGGTGGTAGGTGATGTCGGTGAAGGCGAAACCTTCGACCCCGGTCCACGCGGCGGGGTCGAACAGCTCGGAAACTCGGGCGTCATCCACGTTTGGGAGAATAGGACCTGTGGACACATCTGATCTCGACGCACCTGGAGCCTGCCGGTGAACCCTTCCACCGCGCAGGCCAGGGTGATCGTCGACGAACTCGTCCGCAACACCGTTTCGCACGTCGTCCTCTGCCCGGGCTCCCGCAACGCGCCGCTGTCGATCGCGCTGTACGACGCGGCGGCCGCCGGGAAGCTCCAGCTCCACGTCCGCATCGACGAGCGCGGGGCCGCCTTCCTCGCGCTCGGCGTCGCCGCGCGCACCGGCCGCCCGGTCGCCGTGCTCTGCACGTCCGGCACCGCGGCCGCGAACTTCCACCCCGCGGTCCTCGAGGCTGACCGCGCCGGCGTCCCGCTGATCGTCATGACCGCCGACCGGCCGCCCGAGCTGAGAGCCGCGGGCGCGTCCCAGGTCATCGACCAGCACCAGCTCTACGGCGACGCCGTCCGCTACTTCGACGAGCTCGCCGTCGCCGAGCGGCGGGCCGGGCAGAACTCGTACTGGCGGAGCCAGATCTGCCGGGCGTGGAACGCCGCCTACGGCGAGTGGCGCTGCGGGCCGGTGCACCTGAACATCCCGTTCCGCGAGCCGCTCGTGCCGGACCTCGACGACGACGGCGAATGGTACGAATCACTCGACGGCCGCGCCGACGGCTCCCGCTGGACCGAGCTGCCGGACTTCGGCGCGCTGCCGTCGTTCGTGGTGCCCTCGGCGCGACACGGCCTGGTCATCGCGTGCGACACCGGCGTCCAGGCGGCCAGCGAGTGGGCTGAGCAGCACGGCTGGCCGGTGATCTCGGAAACCGGCGGGATCGGGCTTTCGGGCGGCACGGCCATCTCGTCCGGCGCGTGGCTGCTCGGCGTCGAGGAGTTCATCTCGCGGCACAAGCCGGAACAGGTGCTCTGCCTCGGCCGGCCGACGGTGTTCCGGCAGATCCAGAAGGTGCTTTCGGACGCCTCGGTCGAGGTGCTGCTGGTGCGCCCGGACTCGGACTGGCCGGCGCCCGCGCACAACGTCCGGCAGGTCGGGCAGTGGTTCGACGAGCCGACCAAGCCCGCCGACCCCGAATGGCTGGCCAGCTGGCGCCGGGCCGACGCGGCGGCCGCGGCCGCGGTGGCGTCGACGCTGGCCGAGGAGTCGTGGCCCAGCGGGTTGCGCGTGGCGACCGAGCTGGTGGACGCCCTGCCGCCGGACTCGCTGCTGGTCGTCGGCTCGTCCAACCCGACCCGGGACGTGGCGCTGGCCGGCCGGCTGCGCCCGGACGTCCTCGTGCACCGCAACCGCGGCGTCGCGGGCATCGACGGCACGGTCTCGACGGCCATCGGGGCCGCGTACGTGCACCGGGGCCCGTCGTACGCGCTGCTGGGCGACCTGACGTTCCTGCACGACGCTTCGGGGCTGCTGACCGGGCCCGCCGAGCAGCGCCCGGACCTGACGATCGTGGTCCTCAACGACGACGGCGGCGGCATCTTTTCCCTGCTCGAGCAGGGTGCGCCGGAGCACTCGGCGAGCTTCGAGCGCGTCTTCGGCACCCCGCACGGCGCCGACCTGGGCGCGCTGTGCGCGGGCTACCGCGTCCCGCACGTCGTCGCCGAGACGCTGACGGAGTTCCGGGCGGCCCTGGAACCCGCGCCGGGGCTGCGCGTGGTCGAGGTGCGGGTGGACCGGTCGCGGCACCGCGACCTGCACGCCCGCCTGCGCGCGGCGGTGTCCGCGGCTGTGTCGGCGGGGTGACGTCAACCGCTTTCCGGGTGTTATCCCAGCAGGCAAGAAACCTCCCTTCGGCTGTTCCTGGGTTCTTGTCACCTGGCTACGTTCGAGCGCGCTGCTTCTCACTCCTTCAGGAGGAAAACGAATGCGTGCAAGAACGCGCACCGGTCTCGGTGCGCTCGCGGCCGGCGTCGTCTCGGTGCTGCTCGCGGGCACGGCGAGCGCGGCGCCCGCGCCCGGCGCCCCCGGCGTCGGCGACCCGTACTACCCGAACGCCGGCAACGGCGGCACCGACGTGCTGCACTACGACATCCGGCTCAGCTACCAGCCCGCGACCGACGTCCTGTCGGGCACGACGACGCTGCTGCTCACCGCGACGCAGGACCTTTCGCGGTTCGACCTGGACTTCGCGCTCAAGGCGTCGAGCGTGCGGGTGAACAACCGCCCGGCGCAGTTCACCAACCAGACCGGCAACGGCGAGCTCGTCGTCACGCCGGCGCAGCCGCTGCTCAAGGGCCAGACCGCGACCGTCGTCGTCGCCTACTCGGACACGCCCTCGACCGAGACGGTGGACGGGCTCAACGCGTGGAAGAAGGGCTCCTTCGGCGCCCTCGGCGTCGACGAGCCGCAGAGCTCGGCGTGGTGGTTCCCGGCCAACGACCACCCGACCGACAAGGCGACCTACGACGTCTCGATCGAGGCGCCGGACGACAACGCGGCCATCACCAACGGCACCCTCGTCCGCAAGACGAAGAGCCGCGCGGGCTGGACCCGCTGGCAGTGGCGCAGCACCCACCCGCAGGCCACGTACCTGACGTCGTTCATCGTCGGCAAGTACGAGGTCGTCGAGTCGACCACGCCGGACGGCAAGCCGTTCATCACGGCGTACGGCGCCGACCTGGGCGACTCGCTGTACGCGGCGAAGGCCAGCGTCGAGCGGACGCCGGAGATCGACGAGTTCCTGGCCACCCAGTTCGGCCCGTACCCGTTCGAGGCCGAGGGCGGCGTCGTGACCAGCGGCATCGGCTTCTCCCTGGAGAACCAGACCCGCCCGACGTACGGCGTCCGCAACTTCCGCGCGGGCTCCAACACGACGTTGATCGCGCACGAGAACGCCCACCAGTGGTTCGGCGACAACGTCTCGCTGGGGCGCTGGAGCGACATCTGGCTGAACGAGGGCTTCGCGTCGTACGCGGAGTGGCTGTGGTCGGAGCACGAGGGCGAGGGCACGGTCGCGGAGCTGGCCCAGTACACGTACGACTCGAACCCGGCCGACGGCGACCTGTGGAAGCTGGTCCCGGCCGACCCGGGCGCGGACAACCAGTTCGACAACGCGGTGTACGACCGGGGCGCGCTGACGCTCCAGGCGCTGCGGACCGCCGTCGGTGACCAGGCGTTCTTCGCGATCCTGAAGGGGTGGCAGGCCCAGCGCGGCGGGGCGAACGGGCGGATCCTGGACTTCATCGCGCTGGCGGAGAAGATCTCGGGCAAGCCGCTGCACGACCTGTTCCAGACGTGGCTGTACACGGCGGGCAAGCCGGCGGTGGGCCCGAACGGCGCCGCTGCTCGGGTGGCCGCGTCTGTTCCGGTCAAGCCTCGGTCGTTCGACCAGATCCAGGCGAACCACCGGTTCCTCGCCGCCGGGCACACGGGCTGAGCGAGACCGCTACGCTCGCGGCGTGAGCACGAGAAGTGAGCGGGTGAGGCGCGTCGGGTGGTGGACCATCCTCGGCGTCGCCTCACTCCTCACGGTGATGTGCGTGTGCCTGGTGTTCGCGGCGATCCGCAACGACAGCGCGATCTCGTCGCAGCTGGGTACGGCGACGGCGACGGTGGATTCGGTGGCGTTCGACCGGACGATCATCCACTTCGAGACGCCGGACGGGATCGTGCACAGCCCGGCGAACGGGGTGCTGTACCCGGACGGGCTGGCTGCGGGGCAGCTGGTGCGGATCGAGTACGACGCTTCGGATCCGGAGCTGGCCCGGGTGGCCGGGCGGTCGGCTGCGTTGACGCTGCTGCCGTTGGGGAGCTTCGTGTTCTTCACCTGGCTGGTGGCCGGGCCGGGGCTGTGGTGGATTCGGCGGCAGACTCGGCGGGCTGCGGCTTCCGCTGTGGCCTGACGGTTGCCGGAGCTGTGGGTCCGGCTTGGGTTTTCCGCTCCTCGTCTTCGATTGTTCAACACCGGAGAGCCGGGCTCAAGGGCGCCTTCGGCGTCGCTTCGCGATGAGCAAGCTCACCCTTGACCCCGGCTCTCCGGTGCTGACTGCGGCTGGGACGAGGGGCGGGGGAGGTGTAGGCGCTGCTGGTTGCGTTTCGCTGGATCCGGCGGTCAGGCTGTGGTTTGACCGCCGGTCAGGCCTCGGGCCAGTGGTTCCGGGTGATCTCGTATTCGACCTCGCCCTGGTCGGCTCCCGTGATCGGGGCGTCGTACTCCGCCGCTGAGATGAACGCTCGCTTGAACGTCATTCCGGCCGAGGTCATCGTTGCCCGGGACGGTGTGTTGACCGCCATCGTCTGGGCGAAGATGCGGTCCAGGCCCAGCTCCTCGAACCCGTAGCGGAGCAGCTCCCGCGAGCCTTCGCGGGCGTATCCCTGCCGCCAGTGGCGGCGCAGCAGGCGGTAGCCCAGCTCCGCCTCGCCTTCGACGTACGGCTGGTCCGGCCCGTTGGGCGGCCGCAGCAGCCACCACCCCACGAACTCCTCGCCCGCGAAACCCATCCAGAAGCCGAACCCGGGCTCGGTCGCCATCCGCCGTGCGTGTGCCTGCCGGACCTCGTCGCGGGTCGACGCCCGGCCGGTCAGGTAGCGCATCACCGCCGGGTCCGAGTCCAGTTCGTACTCCAGCTCCAGGTGCTCGTCGGCCAAGGGCACGAGCGTGAGCCGGCTTGTGTGCAGCGTGGGCATGCTTCGATCCTCACAGCGCGCGCAACCCGATTAGCCCGCGTGGGCCGTCTCCTGCCACCAGCCCAGGACCTCGTCCGCCACTCCCGGGGCCGCCACCAGCAGGCCGTCCGTCGGCAGGGCCGTGTCCTCGCCGTGCTTGTCCAGGACCACCGCTCCCGCCTCGATCGCCATGGCCACCGAGCCCGCCACGTCCCACTCGTGGTAGCTGTGCAGCACCGCCGCTGCCGCGTGGCCCAGCGCCACCTGTGCGATCGACAGTGCCGCCGAGCCCAGCACGCGCACTCCCGCGTGCGCCGCGGCTGCTCGCTCGATGAAGCCGCCCATTCCCGGCCATGGGCCGCGGCGGGCGAACTCCGTGCAGACCAGGGCTCCCGCTGTCACGCAGCGGTCCTGCAGCTTGACCGGTTTGCCGTTCGCGCGGGCGCCCCTTCCGCGGGCCGCCGCGTAGATCTGGGCTCGGTACGGGTCCGCCACCACCCCCACCACCGGGCCCGCCGCGTCGACCAGGGCCAGGCTGTACGCGCACCACGGCACGCCGGCCACGTAGTTCGCCGTGCCGTCCACCGAGTCCACCACCCAGCGGTACTCCGCGACGTCGGCGCCGTGATCCGCGCCGAACTCGTGGCCCACCACCGGGATGCCCGGGAACTCCGCCGTCAGGACGCGGCGGGTGTGGCGCTCCAGGATGCGATCCGTGTCGGTGACCCAGTCGAACGGCGAATCCAACGTCGATGGGTGGGCGCCGCGGCCGGCGGTCGCGGTGATCACGTCGGTGGCGTCGTTGGCCAGCCGCCCGGCCACTTCGAGCGCCCTCGACAGCAGGCCGGGCTCGACGGGCCGCGGCGGCCGTGAGGACAAGAGGGTCATGCCCGCCTAGTCTGGGCCACCCTGGTTTCCGGCACGCGACCTTGAGATGACATGTCGTAGCCGATCTGTTCCGGCACCGTTGGCCGCCGTGTCACGCGGTCGCCAGGATCGGGTGCGATCGTCCATGGCGTGCGAGTCGCCATAGTCACCGAAAGTTTCCTGCCCCAGGTGAACGGCGTGACCAACTCCGTCCTGCGGGTCGTCGAGCACCTGCGCGAACGCGCCCACGACGTGCTGATCATCGCCCCCGGCCCCGGCCCGGACTCCTACCGGGGCGCCCCGGTGGTCCGGATCCCCGCGCTGGACTTCCCCGGGGTCAACTCCCTGCCGATCGGCGTGCCGACGCGCACCGTGCTCAACGCGCTCACCGCGTTCGGCCCGGACGTCGTGCACCTGGCCTCGCCGTTCGTGGTCGGCGCGCGCGGGCTCGCCGCGGCGAGACGGCTGCGCGTCCCGTCGATCGCCGTCTACCAGACCGACATCGCCGGGTTCGCCGCCGCGTACGGCTTCGGCATCGCCGCCCGCGCCGCGTGGCGCTGGGTGCGGCGGCTGCACTCGCGCGCCGACCGGACGCTCGCCCCCTCCAGCGACTCCGTCGAGCAGCTCGAGCTGCACGGCGTCCCGCGCGTGCACCGGTGGGCCCGCGGGGTCGACATCGAGCGCTTCTCCCCGGACCACGCCGACGCGGCGCTGCGGGCCGAGCTGGCTCCGAACGGCGAGCTGCTCGTCGGGTTCGTCGGCCGGCTGGCGCCCGAGAAGGAGGTCGACCGGCTGGCCGCGCTGGCCGGGATGCCGGGGATCCGGGTGGTCGTCGTCGGCGACGGGCCCGAACTGCCCGCGTTGAAGGAGCAGCTGCCCGGCGCGGCCTTCCTGGGCGCGAAGTACGGCGACGAGCTTTCGAAGGCGTACGCGAGCTTCGACGTCTTCGTCCACACCGGCCCGCACGAGACCTTCTGCCAGGCGGTGCAGGAGGCGATGGCGTCCGGCCTGCCGGTGCTCGCGCCGGCCGCGGGCGGCCCCAAGGACCTCGTCCTGCCCGGCCGCACCGGCTACCTGCTGCCCGCGGACCGCGAGCTGTTCGGCCCGGCGCTCGTCGAGAAGGTCGACGCCCTGCGCGACGCCGCGTTGCGGGCGAGGCTCGGCGAGAAGGCGCGCAAGGTCGTGCTCGGCCGGACCTGGCCGGCCGTCTGCCGCGAGCTGATGGGGCACTACGAAGCCGTGCAGGGCCGGGCCGCCCGCGCGGCCTGACATGCACATCGTCCAGCTCGCCAACTTCTACGGGCCGCGCTCGGGCGGGCTGCGCACCGCGCTGCACCACCTCGGCGCCGGGTACGTCGCCAGCGGGCACGAGGTGACGCTCGTGGTGCCCGGCACCCGGTACGCCGACGAAGTCCTGCCCACCGGCGTGCGCCGGTTTTCCCTGCCCGCGCCGAAGATCCCGGGCACCGGCGGCTACCGCGCGGTCGACCCGCACCGCGTCCGCGGGGTCCTGCGAAGCCTCGAGCCCGACCGGCTGGAGGTGTCCGACCGGTTGACGCTGCGGGGGATGGGGGGCTGGGCGCGGCGGCACGGCGTACCCAGCACGGTGATCTCCCACGAGCGCCTCGACCGCCTGCTGGAGCAGTTCCTGCTGCCGGAGCCGGTGGCGCGCCGCGTCGCCGACGTCGCCAACCGGCGGATGGCGGCCAGCTACGACACGGTCGTTTGCACGACGGCGTTCGCCCGCGCGGAGTTCGACCGGGTCGCCGCGCCGAACGTCCGCCGGGTGCCGCTCGGTGTCGACCTGGCGACCTTCCGGCCCGCGCGGCGCGACGACGGCTGGCGCACGGACCTGGCCTCCGGCGCGGACGCGCTGCTCGTCCACTGTGGACGGCTGTCGCCGGAGAAGCACGTGGAGCGCAGCGTGGACACCGTCGCGTCCCTGACCGAGGCCGGTGTGAAGGTCCGGCTGGTGGTGGCCGGGGACGGGCCGCGCCGGCGGGCGCTGGAACGCCGGGCCCGCGGGCTGCCGGTCACGTTCCTGGGGTTCCTGTCCGGCCGCGGCGACGTCGCCCGGCTGCTGGCCAGCGCGGACGTCTCGCTGGCACCGGGGCCGCACGAGACGTTCGGGCTCGCGGCCCTGGAGGCGCTGGCTTCGGGGACGCCGGTGGTGGTGTCGGCGTCGTCGGCGCTGCGGGAAATCGTGCGTCCCGGGTGCGGGGCGGCGGTGGACGACCACGCGCCCGCGTTCGCGTCGGCCGTCACGAGCCTCCTGGACAGCCCGGAGGACATGCGCCGGGCGGCGGCGCGAGCGCGGGCGGAGGAGTTCACCTGGCCCGCGGCCGTGGCGGGGATGCTGGCCACGTTCCGCTGAGGTCCGCCGACTAATCTCGGGTGCATGTCACGCGCAAGCCTGGACAAGGACCCGCACGAAGTCGCCGCGATGTTCGACGGCGTCGCGGACGGGTACGACCGGGCGAACTCGTTCATGACCTTCGGTTTCGACCGCCGCTGGCGCACGACGACCGCCCGCGTGCTCGACGCCCGGCGCGGCGAGCGGGTCCTGGACCTCGCCGCCGGCACCGGCGTGTCCACCGTCGAGTACGCCCGCGGGGGCGCCTGGTGCCTGGCCGCGGACTTCTCCTTCGGCATGCTGCGCGCCGGCCTGCACCGCAACGTGCCGATGGTTGCGGCTGACGCGCTCAACCTGCCCTTCGCCGACGAGAGCTTCGACGCCGTGACGATCTCGCTCGCGCTGCGCAACTTCGTCGACCCGAAGGCCGCGCTCACCGAGATCGCCCGGGTGGTCAAGCCGGGTGGCCGGCTGGTCATCTGCGAGGTCTCGACGCCGCCGTTCGCGCCCGTCCGGTTCGTCCACCGGCGGTTCGTCCTCAAGCTGCTGACCTGGGTCGGCAGCCGGACGTCGTCGAACCCCGAGGCGTACAAGTACCTGGCCGAATCCATGCTCACCTGGCCCGACCAGCGCACGCTCGGCGAGATCATCGCGAGCGCCGGCTGGACCGACGTCGAGTGGTTGAACCTCACATTCGGGGTCGTGGCGATCCACCGCGCGCGAAAGCCTGCCTAAACTCGCGCTTATGACGCGACGCACCGCAGACCAGGACGCCGAAGTCATCGTCGTCGGCGCCGGACCCGCTGGCTCCACCGTGGCCACCTACCTGGCCCGCGCGGGCGTCGACGTGCTGCTGCTGGAGAAGACCGAGTTCCCGCGAGAGAAGGTCTGCGGTGACGGCCTGACCCCGCGCGGGGTCAAGCAGCTCATCGACCTGGGCATCGACACCAGCGAGGACGCTGGCTGGGTGCACAGCCGCGGCCTGCGGATCCTCACCGGCGACCTGACGCTGGAGCTCGACTGGCCGGACCTGACGAGCTACCCGCCGTACGGCGTTTCCCGCACCCGCCACGACTTCGACGACCTCCTCGCGAAGCTCGCGGTGAAGGCCGGCGCGCGGCTGTACGAGCGCACCACCGTGACCAGCGCGATCACGAACGCGACCGGGCGCGTGGTCGGCGTCGAGGCGAAGGTCGGGCCGGAGCGGACGCCGGTGAAGTACTACGCGCCGCTGGTCCTGGCCTGCGACGGCGTGTCCGCGCGGCTCGCGCTGAGCGTCGGAATCCAGAAGAACGAGAAGCGCCCGATGGGCGTTGCGGTGCGCCAGTACTACAAGAGCCCGCGCCACGACGACCCGTTCATCGAGGGCCACCTCGAGCTGTGGGACAGGTCCGACCCGCGGGACCCGAAGCTGCTGCCGGGCTACGGCTGGGCGTTCCCGCTCGGCGACGGCACGGTGAACGTCGGCCTCGGCATGCTGTCGACGTCGGCGTCGTTCCGGAACACCGACTACCGCGCGCTGCTGCGCCAGTGGCTCGACGGGACGCCGGAGGAGTGGGGCTACCGCGAGGAGAACGCGATCGGCAAGGTCGGCGGCGCCGGGCTGCCGATGGGGTTCAACCGCACCCCGCACTACCGCGACGGCCTGCTGCTGCTCGGCGACGCGGGCGGCATGGTCAGCCCGTTCAACGGCGAGGGCATCTCGGCGGCGATGGAGTCCGCGCAGATCGCGGCGGAGGTCGTCGTGCAGGCGCTTGCGCGGCGCGAAGGGCCTTCGCGGGAGCGTGCTCTGGAGGCGTACCCGCGGGCTGTCGGCGAGCTGATGGGCGGGTACTACGCGCTGGGGAACGTGTTCGCGAAAATCATCGGCAAGCCGAAGATCATGCACGCGTGCACCAAGTACGGCCTGCGCATCAACAAGCTCCTCCCGCTGGTCTACAAGGGCCTGTCCGGCTGCTACGACGCCAAGGGCGGCGACGGCGTCGACCGGCTGATCGCGGCGCTGGCGAAGGTCACGCCGAGCCCGCGCTGAGCAGTTCACGAGCGCCCGGCACGGCTTCCGTGCCGGGCTTTCTCGCGCGCGGACACACGAGTGGCCTAGCAAGTTGGCCGTGCGGTCAGTGGGATAGATCACAGGTCAGTGCCCGTTTTGTCCAGCCAGCCGGCGATCTTGAGGAGCTTTCGCGCAGGTCGCGCGGGCGTCGTCACAGAGCCGTGACAACGATGGCGGATCAACTTAGGCGACCCTGATAACACGGGGTACTAGGGACAAGAGTGTGAGTCGCGTCCTAGACTCCCCCCATGCTTTGTGAATCGCTTCACATCCGCGACGAGTGGCTTGTGAACTATTTCACAAGCTGCCTGTGTTTTCCCTTGGGGGACAGCCACGGGCCGTAAGGAGACCCTGACCCTCGGCGGTGTGACCCAGGTCCCTTAGGGTGCCGACGAGGCCCAGCGGTTCCCCACCACAAGCTCAACCGCAGCGGCGCGGAAAGGATGGCGAAGACCCCGTGCTGACGTTGCTGACCCGGACCGACACGGTGCAGCTGGCCCAAGAGGCCCCGAGCCTGAAGCCCTACCTGCCCCTGGTCCTGTTGTTCGTGCTGGCGCTCGGTTTCGCCGTGCTGTCGGTCCTGCTCGGGCCGCTGGTCGGCCCCAGCCGGTACAACAAGGCCAAGCTCTCCGCCTACGAGTGCGGCATCGAGCCGTCACCGCAGCCGCTCGTCGGCGCCGGGCGGATGCCGGTCGCGTACTACATCACCGCGATGCTGTTCATCCTGTTCGACATCGAGATGGTCTTCCTCTACCCGTTCGCCGTGCAGGCGGACGCGCTGGGCACGTTCGGCCTGGTGGAGATCCTGCTGTTCATCGCGACGGTCGGCTTCGCGTACGCCTACGTGTGGCGGCGCGGCGGCCTGGATTGGAACTAGACCCATGGGCCTGGAAGAAAAACTCCCCAACGGCATCCTGCTGGCCAGCCTGGAAGGCCTCGTCAACTGGGCGCGCAAGAACTCGCTGTGGCCCGCCACCTTCGGCCTCGCCTGCTGCGCGATCGAGATGATGACGGTCGGCGGTTCCCGCTACGACATCGCCCGCTTCGGCATGGAGCGCTTCAGCGCGACGCCGCGGCAGGCCGACCTGATGATCGTCGCCGGGCGCGTCACGCAGAAGATGGCCCCGGTCCTGCGCCAGATCTACGACCAGATGGCCGAGCCGCGCTGGGTGCTCGCGATGGGTGTCTGCGCCTCCTCCGGCGGCATGTTCAACAACTACGCCGTGGTCCAGGGCGTCGACCACATCGTGCCGGTCGACATGTACCTGCCCGGCTGCCCGCCGCGGCCGGAGATGCTGCTGGACGCGATCCTCAAGCTGCACGCCAAGATCCAGGACGAGCCGATCAACGCCCGTCGCGCCGCCATCCGCGCCGCGAGCGGGGAACGCACCGAGCTCGTCGCGTCGTCGATCAAGTACGCGAAGAAGTAGAGCGATGACTGAGAACCCCCAACCCGGCGAAGAGCACTCCGGCGCCGAGCGCGCCGAGACCGGTCTGACGGCTCAGGGCCCGGGCGCGGCCGAACCGGTCGTCACCGGCCGCGAACGCCAGGGCATGTTCGGCGTCCACGGCACCGGCGACACCTCCGGCTACGGCGGCGTCCGGCTCCCGGCGTACAGCCCGGCGCCGGCCGAGCGCCCCTACGGCGGCTGGTTCGACCAGTTCGCCGACGAGTTCTACGCCGCGCTGGCCGAGCGCAAGATCCCCGCCGAGGCGGTCCTGCAGACGACGGTCGACCGCGGCGAGATCACCTTCTACGTCGCCCGCGAGCACCTGCCCGCGATCGCGAAGACGCTGCGCGACGACGGCGGCCTCCGCTTCGAGCTGCTGTCGTCGGTGTCCGGTGTGGACTACGGCGTCGACGTCCCGCAGCGGCTGCACGCGGTGTACCACTTCACGTCGCTGACCTACCGGCGCCGGATCCGCCTCGAAGTCACCCTCGACGTCGAGGACGCGCACGTGCCGTCCCTGGTGGAGACCTACCCGACCGCCGACTGGCAGGAGCGGGAGACCTGGGACATGTTCGGGATCGTCTTCGACGGCCACCCGGCGCTGACCCGGATCCTGATGCCGGACGACTGGGACGGCCACCCCCAGCGCAAGGACTACCCGCTCGGCGGGATCCCGGTCGAATACAAGGGCGCGGAGATCCCGCCGCCGGACCAGCGGAGGTCGTACTCGTGAGCACCGAGAACCTTTCCGACGCCACCACGGGCACGTCGACCACCGCCGAAGGCAGCGACAGCACCGACGACGTCAACTACGCGGATTCCCGCGACACCACCGAAGGCCGCGTCTACACGGTCTCCGGCGGCGACTGGGACGACGTCATCGCCGACGCCGCGCACGACGAGCGCATGGTCATCAACATGGGCCCGCAGCACCCGTCGACGCACGGCGTGCTCCGGCTCGTGCTGGAGATGGAGGGCGAGACCGTCACGCAGCTGCGGTCGGTCATCGGCTACCTCCACACCGGCATCGAGAAGAACTGCGAGTACCGGACCTGGACCCAGGGCGTCACCTTCGTGACGCGCATGGACTACCTGGCCCCGCTTTCGACGGAGATGGCGTACTGCCTCGGCGTCGAGAAGCTGCTCGGCATCGAAGCCCCGCGCCGCGCGCAGCTGCTGCGCGTGATGCTGCTGGAGATCAACCGGATCGGCTCGCACCTGGTCTACATCGCCACCGGCGGCATGGAGCTCGGCGCCACCACCGCGATGACGCTCGGCTTCCGCGAGCGCGAAGAGGTGCTGCACCTGCTGGAGCACCTGACCGGCCTGCGGATGAACCACGCGTTCATCCGCCCCGGCGGCCTCGCGCAGGACATGCCGGCCGACTACGTCGAGGTCGTGAAGGCGTTCGTCAAGACGATGAAGGACCGCCTTCCGCTGTACGACAAGCTCTTCACCGGCCAGCCGATCTGGCGCAACCGGCTCAAGGGCGTCGGCTACCTGCCGGTGGACGCGTGCCTCGCGCTCGGCGTCACCGGGCCGGTGCTGCGGTCCGCCGGCCTGCCGTGGGACCTGCGCAAGACCGAGCCGTACTCCTGCTACGACGAGTTCGACTTCGACGTGCCGGTCGACAACGGCGCCGACTGCTGGTCGCGCTACCTGATCCGGGTGCACGAGATGCACGAGAGCCTCAAGATCATCGAGCAGTGCCTGGAGAAGCTCGAGCCGGGCCCCGTCATGGTCGAGGACAAGAAGGTCGCCTGGCCGGCGCAGCTGTCCATCGGCAGCGACGGCATGGGCAACTCGCTCGAGCACGTCAAGAAGATCATGGGCCAGTCGATGGAGTCCCTGATCCACCACTTCAAGCTGGTCACCGAGGGCTTCAAGGTGCCGCCGGGCCAGGTCTACACGTCGGTCGAGTCGCCGCGCGGCGAGCTGGGCGTGCACCTGGTCTCCGACGGCGGCACCCGGCCGCTGCGGGTCCACGTGCGCGAACCGAGCTTCGTGAACCTGCAGTCGATGCCCGCAATGGCCGAAGGCGGCCTGGTCGCGGACGTGATCGCCGCCATCGCCTCGATCGACCCCGTCATGGGGGGAGTGGACCGATGACCACAGCAGTTCCCGAGCCGGGCCCGAACTACTCCGCGACGACGCACGCCGCGGCCGGCCCGGACACCGACGTCGTCGCCATCGCGCCGGATCCCGATGTGGCCGCCGGCATCATCACCGAGACGCCGCTGGAAGACATCTTCGACGCCGACATCCACGCGAAGGCGCAGGACCTGATCGCGCGCTACCCGATGTCGCGCTCGGCGCTGCTGCCGCTGCTGCACCTCGTGCAGTCCGTGCAGGGGTACGTCAGCCAGGAAGGCATCGCGTTCTGCGCGAGGCAGCTCGACCTGTCCGACGCCGAGGTCAGCGCGGTCGCGACGTTCTACACGATGTACAAGCGCAAGCCGTGCGGCGAGCACCTCGTGAGCGTCTGCACCAACACGCTGTGCGCGGCCATGGGCGGCGACGCGATCTACAAGCGGCTCCAGACGCACCTCGGTTCCGAGGCGGAACCGCTGGGGCACAACGAAACCGCGGGCACGCCGAACGAGCCGGGCTCGATCACCCTCGAGCACGCCGAGTGCCTCGCGGCCTGCGACCTCGCGCCGGTCATCCAGGTCAACTACGAGTACTTCGACAACCAGACCGAGGACAAGGCCGTCGCGCTGGTCGACGCGCTGCAGGCGGGCAAGAAGCCGGCCCCCACGCGCGGCGCGCCGCTGACGAACTTCAAGGGCGCCGAGCTCCAGCTCGCCGGGTTCTTCCCGGAGGACGAGCGGACCTACCGCGCGGACGTCGACGGTCCCTCGCAGGCCGTCGAGACGCTGCGGGGCGCGAAGCTCGCCCAGGACCGCGGCTGGGTCGCCCCGGTGGCGTCCGATGTCCCGCTTCCGGAAGTGGAGAAGAAGTAATGGCTGACCCCATCACTCCGGTCCTCACGAAGCGCTGGCTGTCCCCGAACTCCTGGCAGATCGGGACGTACGAGGCACTCGAGGGCTACACCGCCGTCCGCAAGGCCCTGGCCGGGACGCCCGAGCAGCTCGTCCAGCTGGTCAAGGACTCCGGCCTGCGCGGCCGCGGTGGCGCGGGCTTCCCGGCCGGCATCAAGTGGTCGTTCATGCCGCCGAACTTCGACAAGCCGCACTACCTGGTGATCAACGCCGACGAGGGCGAACCCGGTACGTGCAAGGACATCCCGCTGATGATGGCGGACCCGCACTCGCTCATCGAGGGCTGCATCATCGCTTCGTACGCGATGCGGTCCAACCACTGCTTCATCTACGTCCGCGGCGAGGCGCTGCACTGCATCCGCCGCCTCAACGCGGCCGTGCGCGAAGCCGAAGCGGCGGGCTACCTGGGCGAGAACATCCTGGGGTCGGGCTTCGACCTCAAGATCACCGTCCACGCCGGCGCGGGCGCGTACATCTGCGGTGAAGAGACGGCGCTGCTCGACTCGCTGGAAGGCCGCCGCGGCCAGCCGCGGCTCAAGCCGCCGTTCCCGGCCGCCGCGGGTCTGTATGCCGCGCCGACCACGGTCAACAACGTCGAGACCATCGCGAGCGCGCCGTTCATCGTCAACGGCGGGTCGAGCTGGTTCCGCGAGATGGGCCGCGAGAAGTCGCCCGGCCCGAAGATCTACTCGATCTCCGGCCACGTCGAGAAGCCCGGCCAGTACGAGTGCCCGCTGGGGACGACCCTGCGCGAGCTGCTCGACATGGCGGGCGGCATGAAGGACGGCGTCCCGCTCAAGTTCTGGACCCCGGGCGGCTCCTCCACCCCGATGTTCACCGCCGAGCACCTCGACGTTCCCCTGGACTTCGAAGGCGCGGCGGAGGCCGGGTCGATGCTGGGCACCACCGCCGTCCAGGTCTTCAACGAGACCGTGTCGGTGCCGTGGGCCGTGATGAAGTGGACGCAGTTCTACGAGCACGAGTCCTGCGGCAAGTGCACGCCGTGCCGCGAAGGCACGTACTGGCTGGCGCAGATCCTCGAGCGGATGGTCGAGGGCCACGGCACCGAGGAGGACATCGACACCCTCCTCGACGTCTGCGACAACATCCTCGGCCGGTCGTTCTGCGCCCTCGGCGACGGCGCGGTGTCACCGATCCAGAGCGGCATCAAGTACTTCCGGGACGAATTCCTGGCTTTGTGTGAGAGCACCAAGCGCGAACTGGTGGGAGCGCAGGCATGACGATCGCCCCCGACAAGCCCGAGACGGCCGAAACGCCGGTCCCCGAGGGCCACGTCAAGCTGGTCATCGACGGCGAAGAGGTCATCGCCCCCAAGGGCGAACTCCTCATCCGCACGGCCGAACGCCTCGGCACGGTCATCCCGCGGTTCTGCGACCACCCGCTCCTCGACCCGGCCGGCGCCTGCCGCCAGTGCCTGGTCGAGGTCGAAATGGGCGGCCGTCCGATGCCGAAACCGCAGGCGTCCTGCACGATGACCGTCGCCGACGGCATGGTCGTCAAGACGCAGCTGACGTCGCCGGTCGCGGACAAGGCCCAGCAGGGTGTGATGGAGCTGCTGCTCATCAACCACCCGCTGGACTGCCCGATCTGCGACAAGGGCGGCGAGTGCCCGCTGCAGAACCAGGCGCTGGCCCACGGCCGCACGGAGTCGCGGTTCGTCGACACCAAGCGGACGTTCCCGAAGCCGCTGCCGATCTCGACGCAGGTGCTGCTGGACCGCGAACGCTGCGTCCTCTGCCAGCGCTGCACCCGGTTCTCCCGCGAGATCGCCGGCGACCCGTTCATCGAGCTCCTCGAACGCGGCGCCCACCAGCAGATCGGCACCGCGGAGACGGCGGACGTCCTCGACCTGGCGTCGCGGACGACGTCCGGCCAGCCGTTCCAGAGCTACTTCTCCGGCAACGTCATCCAGATCTGCCCGGTCGGGGCCCTGACCAGCGCGGCCTACCGCTTCCGGTCGCGCCCGTTCGACCTGGTGTCCTCACCGAGCGTCTGCGAGCACTGCTCGTCGGGCTGCGCCGAGCGCACCGACTTCCGGCGCGGCAAGGTCCAGCGCAAGCTGGCCGGCGACGACCCCGAGGTCAACGAAGAGTGGATCTGCGACAAGGGCCGGTTCGCCTTCCGCTACACCGGCGCCGACGACCGCATCAAGCGGCCGCTGGTCCGCAACCGCGAGACCGGTGAGCTGGAAGAGGCGTCCTGGACGGACGCGCTGCGCGCCGCGGCGGCCGGGCTCGTCGAAGCCCGGTCCAACGGCGGTGTCGGCGTCCTGCCCGGTGGCCGGCTGACCGTCGAGGACGCCTACGCGTACTCGAAGTTCGCCCGCGTCGCCCTGAAGACGAACGACGTCGACTTCCGCGCCCGCCCGCACTCGGCCGAGGAACTCGCCTTCATCACCTCGCACGTCGTGGGCGTGACGCCGGAGTCCGGCGTCACCTTCGGCGAGCTCGAGCGGGCCCGCACGGTCCTGTGCGTCGCCTTCGAGCCCGAGGACGAGGCGCCGATCGTGTTCCTGCGGCTGCGCAAGGCGGCTCGCCGGAACCGCACCCGGATCGTCCACTTGGGACAATGGACGACGTCGTCGGTGCGCAAGACGTTCGGCGAACTGCTCGCCTGCGTCCCCGGACAGGAAGCCGCGGCCGTCGAAGGCATCGCCAAGCACGCGCCGGACCTCGACGAGGCCCTGCGCGGCGAGGGTGCGGTCGTCCTGGTCGGCGAGCGCGCCGCCGCGATCCCCGGCCTGTTCGCCGCCCTGCACGACCTGATCGAGCGCACCGGCGTCCGGCTCGCGTGGATCCCGCGCCGCGCCGGCGACCGGGGCGCGCTGGAGACCGGCTGCGTGCCGTCGCTGCTGCCCGGCGGCCGCCGGGTCGGTGACGACGCCGCCCGCGTCGCCGTCGAAAACGCCTGGGGCGTCCCGCTTCCGGCCACCCCGGGCCGCGACACGACGGACATCCTGCTGGCCGCTTCGGCCCGTGAGCTCGGCGGCCTGGTCGTCGGCGGGGTCGACCCGTTCGACCTGCCGGACCCGGACCTCGCGCTGCGCGCGCTGGACGGCGCCGGGTTCGTGGTCAGCCTCGAACTCCGCCACAGCGCGGTGACCGAGCGCGCGGACGTCGTGCTCCCGGTGGCCGCGTCGGACGAGAAGGCGGGCAGCTACCTCAACTGGGAGGGCCGCACCCGCCCGTTCGACGTCACCCTCGAAGGCACCGGCGCCCTGCCGGACTGCCGGGTGCTCGACACGCTCGCCGTCGAGATGGACGCGGACCTGTTCACGCAGACCCCGGCCGCCGCCCGCGGTGACTTCGAGAAGCTGGGCCCGGCCTCGGCGCTGCGCTGGAGCCACGTCGCCGCCGAGGTCGCGCCGCCCGCGGCGCCGGCGGCCGGCCAGGCGGTCCTGTCGACCTGGCGCCAGCTGATCGACAACGGCTCGCTGCAGGACGGCGAGCCGCACCTCAAGGGCACGCAGCGCACGCCGGTCGCGCGGCTCTCGGCGAAGACCGCCGAAGGGCTGGGCGTCACCGTCACGGTGAGCACCGAACGCGGTGCGATCACGCTGCCGGTGGAGATCGCCGACCTGCCCGACGGCGTCGTGTGGCTGCCGGGCAACTCGGACGGCTCCGCCGTGTTCAAGACGCTCGGTGCCGGGCACGGCGCCGTCGTGAACCTCGCTGGAGGTGGGCAATGACCCCGCTGCTGACCGAAGCCGCCGTCGGCTCGGTGCCGGACGCGGCGACGCGGGCGGCGCTGCTGGCGGACGACCCGTTGTGGCTGATCCTGCTGAAGTCCGTGGTCATCCTGCTGATCGGGCCGATCCTGACGATCTTCCTGATCGTCTGGGAGCGCAAGGCCGTCGGCCGGATGCAGAACCGGCCCGGCCCCAACCGCGTCGGCCCCGGCGGCTACCTGCAGTCCCTGGCGGACGCGATCAAGCTGCCGTTCAAGGAACAGATCATCCCGGACACCGCCGACCGCAAGGTGTACTTCCTCGCGCCGGTGCTCTCCGCGGTCCCCGCCCTGATCGCGCTGTCGGCCATCCCGTTCGGCCCGGTCGTGTCGATCTTCGGCGAGCGGACCGTGCTGCAGCTGCTGGACCTCCCGGTCAGCGCGCTGGTGATCCTGGCCTGTTCCTCGATCGGCGTCTACGGCATCGTGCTCGCCGGCTGGGCCTCCGGCTCGCCGTACCCGCTGCTCGGCGGCATGCGCAGCGCGGCGCAGGTGATCTCCTACGAGATCGCGATGGGGCTCTCGATCGTCGCGGTGATCCTGCAGGCCGGGTCGCTGAACCTGGCCGACATCGTCGGCGCGCAGCACAAGGTGTGGTTCCTCTACCTGGTCCCGAGCTTCGTGATCTACCTGATCTCGATGGTCGGCGAGACCAACCGGGCGCCGTTCGACCTCCCGGAGGCCGAATCGGAGCTGGTCGGCGGCTTCCACACCGAGTACAGCTCGATGAAGTTCGCGATGTTCTTCCTCGCCGAGTACGTCAACATGGTGATCGTCTCGGCGTTCGCGACGACGCTGTTCCTCGGCGGCTGGATGGCCCCGTGGCCGCTGTCGCTGATCGGGAACAACCTGCTCAACACCGGCTGGTGGCCGGTGCTGTGGTTCTTCGCGAAGATGTTCATCCTGCTCTTCGGGTTCATCTGGCTGCGCGGCACGCTGCCCCGCCTGCGCTACGACCAGTTCATGCGGCTGGGCTGGAAGGTCCTGGTCCCGCTGAACCTGGTGTGGATCATCATGGTGACCTTCGCGAAGGTCATCGCCTGGAACACCACGACCATCATCATCGCCGCGGTCGCCATCTTCATCGTCGTCGCGCTGTTCTTCTACGTCCGCGCCGCGGGCCGCGAGGAGGAGAGCGAGTCGGTCCCGGTGACCGGCGGCGGGTTCCCGGTCCCGCCGCTGGACCTCAAGGTTCCGCAGACCACTCCGCGTCAGAAGGCCCTGGCCAAGGCCGAGGCGAAGGCGGCCCGCCGCAAGCCGGCGGCCGTCGGTACCGCAAAGGAAGGAGCGCAAGATGGGGTTTCTTGATCCCGTCAAGGGCTTCGGCGTCACCTTCGGGATGATGTTCAAGAAGGTCGCCACCGAGGAGTACCCGGAGGCCGGCGCACCGGCCGCGCCGCGGTACCACGGGCGCCACCAGCTGAACCGCCACCCGGACGGTCTCGAGAAGTGCGTCGGCTGCGAGCTGTGCGCGTGGGCGTGCCCGGCGGACGCGATCTTCGTCGAGGGCGGTGACAACACCGAGGAGGCCCGGTTCTCGCCGGGCGAGCGGTACGGCGCGGACTACCAGATCAACTACCTGCGCTGCATCGGCTGCGGCCTCTGCATCGAAGCGTGCCCGACCCGGTCGCTCACGATGATCAACTTCTACGAGCTGGCCGACGACGACCGCCAGCGGCTGATCTACACGAAGGAGGACCTGCTCGCCCCGCTGCTGCCCGGCATGGAGCAGCCGCCGCACCCGATGCGGCTCGGCGAGAACGAGCAGGACTACTACGTCAACGGACCCGAACTGGCACGCGGGGAGGGCGTCAAGTGATCTCCGCTCTCCTGGCCGCGGCACCTTCCCCGTCGGCGGGCGTCTCCACCGGCGAAGCGATCGCGTTCTGGGTCCTCGGCCCGGTCTCGCTCCTCGGTGCGCTCGGCATGATCTTCTCCCGCAACGCCGTCCACTCGGCGCTGTGGCTGGTGCTCACGATGCTGAGCCTGGGCGCGCTGTACATGATCCAGTCGGCGCCGTTCCTGGGCTTCACGCAGATCATCGTCTACACCGGCGCGATCATGATGCTGTTCCTGTTCGTGCTGATGCTGGTCGGCCGGGAGAGCTCGGACTCGGTCGTCGAAGTCCTGCGTGGCCAGCGGCTGGCCGCGACCGTGCTCGGGATCGGGATGGCCGCGCTGCTGGCCACCGGGATCTACCGGGCGATGGTCAACGTCACCCCGGCCATCCCGCTCGACTCCGCCACGCCGGCGGGCGGCGGGCCGAAGGGCCTCGGCCGGCTGATCTTCACCGACTACCTGTTCCCGTTCGAGCTGACGTCGGCGCTGCTCATCACCGCCGCGATCGGCGCGATGGTGCTGGCCTTCACCGACCGGCACGCCAAGGGCGGCAAGCTCACCCAGAAGGAGCTCGTGCTCCTGCGCTTCCGCGGCGAGCACGACCGGCCGTCGCCGCTGCCCGGCCCGGGTGTCTTCGCCACGGCCAACTCGGTGGCCACCCCGGCGCTGCTGCCGGACGGCTCGGTCGCCCCGGAGTCGCTCTCGGCGATCATCGAGTCCACCTCGGCGATCGAGCTGGCGAAGGAACGCAAGCTCGTCGCCGACCAGGGCCCGCACCCGGACGCGCACGCGCTGGTCGGTTCCGAAAGCGCTTCGGAAGGGGAGAAGGAATGACCCCGACGTACTACCTGCTGCTGTCGGCGCTGCTGTTCGCGCTCGGCGCGGTCGGCGTGCTGGTGCGGCGCAACGCGATCGTCGTGTTCATGTGCATCGAGCTGATGCTCAACGCGGTCAACCTGTCGCTGGTCACCTTCGCCCGGATCAACGGCGGGCTCGACGGCCAGATCATGGCGTTCTTCGTCATGGTCGTCGCGGCCGCCGAGGTCGTGGTCGGCCTGGCGATCATCATGGCCATCTTCCGCACCCGGCGCTCGGCCTCGGTCGACGACACCAACCTGCTGAAGTACTAGGAGACACCGAGTGACCGCATCATCGTGGCTGCTGGTGGCCCTGCCTGGCCTCGGCGCCCTGATCCTGCTGCTGGCGGGGAAGCGCGCCAAGGCCTGGGGGCATCTGCTCGGCTGTGCCACCGTCACGCTCGCCTTCGTCTACGGGCTGATCCTGTTCTTCAGCGCCGACACCGGCACCACGACCGACACCAAGGTCTACTCGTGGATCCCGGTCGGCCAGCTGCAGGTGGACTTCGGGCTGCGGATCGACGCGCTGTCGCTGACGTTCGTGCTGCTCATCACCGGCGTCGGCATGCTGATCCACTACTACTCGATCGGCTACATGGCCGACGACGAGGGCCGGTACCGCTTCTTCGCGTACCTCAACCTCTTCGTCGCCTCGATGCTGATCCTGGTGCTGGGCAACAGCTTCGTGACGCTGTACCTCGGCTGGGAGGGCGTGGGTCTCGCGTCCTACCTGCTCATCGGCTGGTACCAGGGCCGCCCGTCCGCCGCGACCGCGGCGAAGAAGGCGTTCCTGATGAACCGCGTCGGCGACGTCGGGCTGGCGCTGGCGATCTTCATCATGTTCAAGTACGCGGGCTCGACCGGCTACGCCGAAGTGTTCAAGGCGGTCGCCGACGGCAAGTTCTCGACGGGCGCGATCACCGCGATGGCGATCCTGCTCCTGCTGGGTGCCTGCGGTAAGTCCGGCCAGTTCCCGCTCCAGGCGTGGCTGCCGGACGCGATGGAGGGCCCGACCCCGGTGTCGGCCCTGATCCACGCGGCGACGATGGTGACCGCGGGTGTCTACCTGGTGGCCCGCTCGAAGGACATCTTCAACGCCACCGAGGACGGCCGCCTGATCGTCACGCTGGTCGGCACGGTGACGCTGCTGCTCGGGTGCATCATCGGCTGCGCGTACGACGACATCAAGAAGGTCCTCGCGTACTCGACGGTCAGCCAGATCGGCTACATGATGCTCGCCGTCGGCCTCGGGCCGATCGCGTACGCGCTGGGCATCATGCACCTGGTGGCGCACGGCTTCTTCAAGGCCGGGCTCTTCCTCGGGGCCGGGTCGGTCATGCACGGCATGAACGACGAGGTCGACATGCGGAAGTTCGGCGGCCTGCGCAAGAAGATGCCGATCACCTTCATCACCTTCGGCCTCGGTTACCTGGCCCTGATCGGCATCCCGCCGCTGTCGGGCTTCTTCACCAAGGACGCGATCATCGAAGCGGCGTTCGGCCAGGGCGGCTGGCGCGGCTGGGTGATGGGCGGCGCCGCGCTGCTGGGCGCCGGGCTGACCGCCTTCTACATGACCCGCCTGATGGTGATGACGTTCTTCGGCAAGGAGCGCTGGAAGGACATCAAGTCCAGCGACGGCCGGGACTTCCACCCGCACGAGTCCAAGGCGGTCATGTGGATCCCGATGGCCGTCCTGGCCGTCGGCTCGGTCGGCGCCGGCGCGTTCTTCGCCCTCGGCGACCGCTTCGCCCACTGGCTGACCCCGTCGGTCGGCGAGCTGGAGGAGGCGCACAACTCGCCGCTGAACGCCGGGGTGATCTCGGCGGCGGCGATCGTGTTCTCCCTGGCGGGCGTGGCGATCGCCTACCTGATCTTCCGCCGTGACGTCCCGGTCGAGCAGCCCCAGCGGGTCTCGTTCGTCACCCGGGCCGCGCGCAAGGACCTGTACGGCAACGCCCTCAACGAGACGCTGGTCGCCCGCCCGGGCACCTGGCTCGCGCGGGCGCTGGTGTTCGTGGACAACCGCGGCGTCGACGGCGCGGTCAACGGCCTGGCCGCCGGGCTCGGCGGCGGGTCCGGCCGGCTGCGGCGGCTGCAGACCGGGTTCGTCCGGTCGTACGCGCTGTCGATGCTGGGCGGCACGTTCCTGCTTCTGGCGGCTCTCCTGCTGGTGAGGTTCTCCTGATGACCTGGTTGCTCATCCTCATCCTGGTGCCGCTCGCCGGCTCCCTGGTGCTGGCGTTCCTCAAGGGGAACGACCGTGCCGCGGTGCTGGCCGCGCTCGGGTTCTCGGTGCTCGAGTTCGTGTTGGTCATCCCGTTCTGGCTCAGCTACTCGCCCTCGGGCGCGCGGCTGCAGATGACGTCGAGCTTCGACTGGATCCCCAGCTTCGGCGTGCACATCGCGTTCGGCACCGACGGCATCTCGCTGATCATGATCGCGGTGATCGCGCTGCTGGTGCCGATCGTCGTCGGCGGGCTCGGCACGCTGGACAAGCTGCCGGCGGGCCGCAGCGCGGGCGGGTTCCTCTCGCTGATCCTGCTGCAGGAAGCGCTCACGATCGGCGTGTTCGCCGCGACCGACGTCTTCCTGTTCTACGTGCTGTTCGAGATCATGCTGATCCCGATGTACTTCCTGATCGGCGGCTACGGCGGCGCGAACCGGCAGTACGCGGCGGTGAAGTTCTTCCTGTACTCGTTCCTCGGCGGCCTGATCATGCTGGCGTCGGCGATCGGGGCGTACTCGCTGGCGTCGGACAAGCTCGGCAAGGGCACGTTCGACTGGGCCACGCTGGTGACGGTGGTGCGCGACGCGCCGCTGTCCACGCAGATCTGGCTGTTCCTCGGGTTCTTCCTGGCCTTCGCGATCAAGGCGCCGCTGGTGCCGTTCCACACCTGGCTGCCGGACGCGGCGGGGGAGGCGCCGATCGGCGTCGCCGTCCTGCTGGTCGGCGTGCTGGACAAGGTCGGCACGTTCGGGTTCCTGCGCTACTGCCTGCCGATGTTCCCGGAAGCGAGCAAGACCCTCGCGCCGCTGGTGCTGGTCCTGTCGGTGATCGGCGTCCTCTACGGCTCGATCCTCGCGGCGGGCCAGCGGGACATGAAGCGGTTCATCGCCTACGTGTCCATCGCGCACTTCGGGTTCATCTCGCTGGGCATCTTCGCGTTCAACGAGCAGGCGATGGTCGGCTCGGCGACGTACATGCTGAACCACAGCCTGGCGACCGGCATGCTGATCGTGGTGATCGGCCTGGTCGTCGCGCGTGGCGGGTCGACGCGGATCTCGGACTACGGCGGCATGGCGAAGGTGACGCCGTTGCTGGCCGGCCTGTTCCTCCTCGCCGGTCTGTCCACGTTGTCCCTGCCGGGCACGAACTCGTTCGTCTCCGAGTTCCTGGTGCTCATCGGGTCCTTTGTGGACCAGCCGGTGTACACGATCCTCGCCACGGTGGGCATGGTCCTGGCCGCGGCGTACGTCCTGTGGCTCTACCAGCGGGTCTTCCAGGGCCCGGTGCGCGGTGACGCTCTGGTGGGTGTCGGCGGCGGCCCGGGCACGGCGATCGCGCCGGAACTGGGCGCGAAGAAGGCCATCCGCGACCTGAACGGCCGGGAAATCGCGATCCTCGCGCCGCTGGTCGTGCTGATCCTCGTCCTCGCCTTCTACCCGAAGCCGGTGCTCGACACAGTCACCCCGACGGTGCAGCAGACGCTGTCCGCGGTTCAGGGAGGCAAGTAAAAGTGCTCGACATCCTCCTGACCCAGGCGCAGCCGCCGATCACGGTGCCGTCGGTCGACTACCCGGCGGTGCTGCCGGTGCTGATCGTCTTCGGTGCGGCGTGCGTCAGCGTGCTGGTCGAGGCGTTCGCGGCGAAGCGGTCGCGGTTCGGCATCCAGGTGGGCCTGAGCCTGGCGTCGATCGTCGCGGCCGGCGTCGCCCTCGTTGTGTACGCAACGGGCAACGCGCCGGCCGGCGGCGTGACGACGTTCAGCGGCGCGATCTCGATCGACCGGCCGGCGCTGTTCCTCTGGGGCACGCTGCTGGCCTTGGCGGTCGGCGCGGTGCTGCTGATCTCGGACCGCGTGGTCGAGCCGGGCGGCGCACTGGTCGCCCAGGCGGGCATCCGCCCGGGCACGGTCCAGGACCGCGCCCAGACGGCGACGGTGATGCAGACCGAGGTGTTCCCGCTGACGCTGTTCGCCCTCGGCGGCATGATGGCGTTCACGGCGGCGAACGACCTGCTGACGATGTTCATCGCGCTCGAGGTGCTGTCGCTGCCGCTGTACCTGATGTGCGGCCTCGCGCGGCGGCGGCGGTTGCTGTCCCAGGAAGCGGCGGTCAAGTACTTCCTGCTGGGCGCGTTCTCGTCGGCGTTCTTCCTGTACGGGCTGGCGCTGCTGTACGGCTACGCGAACTCCGTGAAGCTGGGCCAGATCGCGGCCGCGGCGGCGGGTTCGGACCGGTCGGACACGCTGCTGTTCGCGGGTCTGGGCCTGCTGGTGGTCGGCCTGCTGTTCAAGGGTTCGGTCGGCCCGTTCCACACGTGGACCCCGGACGTGTACCAGGGCGCCCCGACCCCGGTGACGGCGTTCATGGCGGCGTGCACGAAGGTGGCGGCGTTCGGTGGCATCCTGCGGGTGCTGTCGGTGGCGTTCTCGTCGACGTCGTGGGAGTGGCGCGGGGTGCTCTGGGCGGTGGCGATCATCTCGATGGTGATCGGCGCGGTGCTGGGCCTGACGCAGACGGACGTCAAGCGGATGGTGGCGTATTCGTCGATCGCCCACGCGGGGTTCCTGCTCGTGGGCGCGATCGCGATGACGCGCGACGGGTTGTCGAGCACGCTGTTCTACCTGCTGGCGTACGGTTTCACGACGCTGGCGGCGTTCGGCGTGATCAGCCTGGTCCGGGATTCCTCGGGTGAGGCCACGCACCTTTCGGCTTGGGCCGGTCTCGCGAAGCGGTCGCCGCTGCTGGCCGGGGTCTTCACGTTCTTGCTCCTGGCGTTGGCCGGTATCCCGTTGACTTCCGGTTTCGTCGGGAAGTTCGTGGTGTTCTCGGCGGCCCTTTCGGACGGAATGGCCCCGCTGGTCGTGGTGGCATTGGTGTTCAGCGCGGTGGCGGCGTTCTTCTACCTGCGCGTGATCGTGTTGATGTACTTCTCGGAGCCGGCGGCCGACGGTCCTTCGGTATCGGTCCCGGGCTTCGGCACTGGGACGGCGATCTTCCTGGGCACGGCGGTCACTTTGGTGCTGGGCCTGGTGCCTGCGTTCGCGCTGTCCTGGGCGGGCGCTGGAGGCTTCGCCTTCTGAGCTCTGTCTTTTCGCCGCCGCCCCTTTCAACGAGGGGCGGCGGCTTTTAGTTTGTCGGCAAGTTGTTCCGGCTCCCCGGGCACAACGCTGATGTACCCGTCGGCGAGGGCGATCCCGACGCGGCCATCTTCCAGGTCGAGGTAGCTGACTGTGGTGTTCTCGGCTTGAAGCTGCCCGATGCCGACGTGGGGCTGTTTGAAGAGGGCATCGAGGTGTTGCGCTTCGCGGCTGCCGGCTTCGTCGAAGATGTCGCTTTCCTTCTGGAATTCCTCTTGGGGGAATGAGAAGGGCTTGATGGGGGCCGGTCGGCAGGGCGGAAGCTTGGAGATCAGAGCGTCGGCCGGGTGGGTTTCGGGCGCGACACTCTCGAGTTCGACCTGCTCGTTCCGGCAGACAACAATGACGGCGGTGCGGCCCCGTTTCGCGACGAGAACACCTCGCTGCCCGGCGGCGTCCCGCGCGTAGGCGACGAACTGCTCGGCGGGGTTGCCGATGAGGTGGAGGACGTCTTCGAATTCGGGGGTGAAGCCGTCGCCTTGGATGAAGCCGTAGGGGCTGAGTTCCTCGAAGGCTTCGCGATCGATCTGTTTTCTGCTGGACGGCGGGATGTAGCGGAGTCCTTGGGCGAGGACGGGGTGCGGGTCGCCGCAGCCGGTGGCGCGGAGGGCGGTGAGGAGGGTGGTCAGCGAGAGGGTGGCCATCAGCTCTTTTTCTCACCGATGACGGGTGGCATGGGTTTTTCGGTGAATCCGCCGAAGGTTTCGTCGGGATCGGGGTTCTGCAGGTAGGGCGCGCGTTTCTTTTCGCGGTCTTCATCCTTGCCGCGACCACCGGCGGGGGTGCCCATGGGGGTGACGGTGGCGCCGCGGGAGCCGGGGGTGGTGCGGGTGGGGTTGGTGCCGGGGCCGGCGAGGCGTTCGTCGGGGAAGCGGGTGCCGGAGGCGTTGCCGGGGGTGCGCGTTCCGGGGCGGTATCCGGTGCCCGGTCCCGTGGTTGTCCCGCGGCCGCTGCCTGGCCCTGTGCCTGTCTCGGGTCCTGTTCCTATGCCGGTTCCGGTTCCTGTGCCGGCGAAGTACCCGCCGCCGGTCCCGGGCCCGAAGTCGCCGGAGAAGCTGCCACTGCCGGTAGGCCCGAAAACGTACCCACCCTGAGCGGCGGGCGGCACGACGGGCCTGGGGACGTAGCTGTTGGCATGGGTGGTGTCGCTCTGCCCGGCCGGCGCCTGCGGCTGGAAGGGCTTCTGCACCTGGCTCGGTGGCCGGTTCACCGTCTGGTCCGGTCGGTCGGTCTCCTGCTTCGTAACCTGGTGGTCCTGCCCGGGCCGGACGGTTTGCCGATCCTGTGGCGGAACCCGGGTATCGTTCGGATTCCGAGCCCATTCCCCGGTATCGGTAGGCCCAGGTTTCGAATGATCGCTCATGGAGACCGCCGAACCGGAGTCGGCAAGCCGCGCGTACTGCGCGGGCATCCGTCCACCATTATCGGTACTGGCGGAGTGATAGGCGCCGAAGGCATCGATATTGCCCTGACTGTCAGCCTGCCACCCGGCAACTTTGGCGGAGTACGAATCCCACCCCCGCCCGGCAAGAACATTCCGAACATCATCAATACCCAATTCCGGCGGCTGAGGAGGAACGGGCTTGACGGAGTGCTTGGCGGTACCAAAGGCATCCATCTGAGCCCCAACGGCAGCCTGAGCATTCCGAAGATGAACAGCATCATCAGCGGCGGCTTGAACAAGGGGAAGGGTGGCATCGGCAGCAGCATCACCGGCACGCCCGCGCCACCCGGACATGGTCTTGGCCCGAAGAGCACTGATCCGCTGGGCCCGCTCAACCATCCGGTCCGTCAGCTGGCTGGCCCCATCCTGCGCATCACCCAGCGACCCAGTGCCCTCACCTCCGGTGATCTGCTCATAAATCTGCGCGGCTGTCAACGGCCCTTCGATAGCCATCAATTTCCTCCCTTGAGGGAACTGATCACCTTGGCAGCAACGGCTTGAGCCGCCTGGCAAGGGTCTGCGTTGCCGACCTTCGTGTGGGACTGCGTAATCGTCAAATCGACGGTTGAACGGTCGCTGGTGCCGACTGCCAGTGAGCAGTTCCCCTTTGCTCGGAAATCCGACGTGCCGTAGATGACGGCCGGATAGCCGCTGATAGGAGGCAGCGGCTCGAAGAGTTTGTAGCTGGTTTCTCGGGCGCGATAGACGCCCGTCAGCCCGAGATTGTCTCCCGCCGTCGAGAAGATGAGGTTGACGCTGGCGCCAGAGCCGTCGGCAGGATCCCAGCTGCACGTGGGGCCGGCTGGCGCTCGCGGATCCGGTTTAGCGGCAATGACCTGGCCGAACACTTCGGACACCTGGGAATCGGTCAACGCGGAGCACGGTGCTGAAGCAAATTTCGCAACGTCGAGTGGACGCTCCACCTTGGGAACCCCCGGGCCGGGAACCTGATCATCCAGGGCTGAGGTTTCGGCTGTACGCGGCGTGCTCACCGGAGATGCCGTACCCGGCGTCTCCGGTGAGCACGCCGCGAGGGCCACGATGCCGATGCAGGTCAAAGAGACGACGCGGCGCACTAGAGGATGCCCTTCGTGGTATCGGCGATCTGGCCGGCGTGGGTCTCTTCGGCCTCCGCATACTTGCCCAGAGCGGTGACAAATCTGTCTGCCATTGCGTCGCAGTAGTCCGCACGTTGCCTCAGCGTCTTGGTCAAAGCGCTGCCTGAAGCCCGGACCAATTCAGCATTTCCGCTGCTGGCGTACTCGATGCCTGGGCCCTGTACTCGTCCGAGCTTCTCGGCCTGCGCAATGTCAGCGCGGAACTCGGCTGCCAGATCCCGCCACTCCCTGACCAGCTCGCGAAGGGTCTCCTCGTCGTACTCGAACCCCCCGCCCCCGTCACCGCCCCCATAAGACCCCGGAACCCGCACCCCGTCCGGCCCTGGCAGGGTCCAATCTCCGCCCGGGTCGTACACCGGTCCTGTCGTCATCAGCTCTCCCCTAGCTTGCAGTGTGCTTCCTCCCGCGCACTCTGCGTATCCGACGCGCCAAACCTTACCAAAGTCCCCTCCCCGAAAAACAAGCCCTAACGGGTCGGCGCACAGCTCGTTTCGCCCAGCGTCACCCCGCCGGACAGGCCCGATGCCGGCAAAAATCCGATGCGCAACATCGTCAACCCGATGCTCCCGTCGCCCGGGAGGCTCTGGGTGTTGAACACCGCGTTCGCCAATGGCGTTCCGTCCGATTTCCGGATCGGGGACACATATGACGGCGGCACCGGGCTCGGGGGGTTCGCGATTCCCGTCAGACCTTCGAATGTCCAAGTCGTCTGGGACTGCGTTGCCGTGCACGTCACCGTGAACCTCGACAGCTTCACCCGGGGCCCGCCCGCCGGAACCAATGCCGACAGCTCGAAAGGCCTCCCAGGGAACACGCCCCTTGCGGTGGGACCGTGACCGACACACCCGCCCTGGTGAACGACGCCGAGCCGATGCTCGCCGCGCCTGGGAGGGGGGCCGCCTGGGTTGGAGCTGACGACAAAAGCACCGCCACCGCCGGGACGACCGTGCTGTCCTCCTCGCCTCGGGAGAGCTGCCTCTCCCCGGACTGGATATCCGGTCGCCGGAGACGTCCGTTGCGTCCGGAATCTCCGATCACCCTTTCGAGGATCGGGAACCACCCGGGGCGGTGTCATGTTCGTCACCGTTTCCGCAGGACAGCGGGTAAACGACCGCGCGCGGGAGCCACTACGCTCAAGGGGCAACCCGACCGGTGCACGAGTAGAGCGGAGCCGACGTGTCTGTGCCTTCCCCAGCCCCCGGGGCGGGATCCCTCCCCGCTGCGCCGGGCGGCGCCCTCGACGACCTGCGGGCGTCGGTCGGCCTGCAGATCGCCGACGAGACCCTGCTGCGCTCCATCGCCGGCGGGCTGGCCGAGGTCGAGAAGCTGCTCCGGGACGTCGTCCGCAGTGACGTCCAGGCCGTCAACGACGCCGCCCTGCACCTGGTCGAGGCCGGGGGCAAACGCTTCCGTCCCCTCTTCACGCTGCTGTCCGCTCAGTTCGGCCCCAAGCAGGACGACCACGTCGTGATCGCCGCCGCCGCGGTCGAGCTGGTGCACCTCGCCACGCTCTACCACGACGACGTCATGGACGAGGCCGACATGCGGCGGGGTGCCGAGAGCGTCAACGCGCGCTGGGACAACACCATCGCCATCCTCACCGGCGACTTCCTCTTCGCGCACGCCTCGCGCCTGGTCGCCGACCTCGGCACGGACGCCGCGCGGATCATCGCCGAGACCTTCGGCGAGCTGGTCACCGGCCAGATGCGCGAGACCGTCGGCCCCGGCCCCGGCGATGACGCCGTCGCGCACTACCTCACCGTCATCGCGCAGAAGACCGGCTCGCTGATCGCCACCTCCGGCCGGTTCGGCGGCATGATGTCCGGCGCCGCCGAGGAGCACATCGAGGCGCTGCGCCGGTTCGGCGACATCATCGGCACCGCGTTCCAGATCTCCGACGACATCATCGACATCGCCTCGCCCTCCGACGAGCTCGGCAAGGCGCAGGGCACCGACCTGCGCGAAGGCGTCCGGACGCTGCCGATGCTGTACGCGCTGGCCGACCCGGGCACCGACCCCCGCCTGGTGGAGCTGCTGTCCGGCCCGATCGGTGACGACGTCCTCGTCCAGGAGGCGCTGGAGCTGCTGCGGGTCAGTAGCGGACTCGACCGCGCACGCGTCACCCTTTCCGACTACGCTCAGCGCGCGCGAGCCGAGCTCACCGCGCTGCCCGCGTCACCCGCCCGGGACGCGTGCGAGTCGGTTGCCGACTACCTGGTCGCGCGGACGCGCTGAGCACTAAAACAGGGGCAGGAAAAAATGTCCATTTTCGGACAGGTCTGGCTGTGGAGCCTGGCCGCGTTCTTCGTCGGGGCCGTCCTCACCTGGCTGGTGCTCGTGCTGCCGCTGCGCAAGAGCGTCCGCAAGCTGGAGAGCGCGCTGGCGCAGGCCCACGCCGACGCCGCGCGCACCCCCGCCAACGCGGCGGCCGAGAGCTACTCGCGCCCGGAGCCGCGGTTCGAGCCCGAGCCGCGGTTCGAGCCGGAGCCGACGCGCCAGGAGACCTCCTACCCCGGCACGCTGGTCGCCGCGCCGCCGATCCACCGCGACGACGTCCACGACGACATCGACCAGGACTTCGCCGAGCTCGACGCCCAGGTGCCGACGCGGGTGCCGCCGCCCGAACCCGAGCCGGAGCCCCAGCCGCTCGACGAGGACGACCCCTACCGGACCGCCGCCACCCAGTTCCTGACGCCGGTGGCCGAGCCGGAGCCGTCGGACGACTACCACGCCCCGGCCACCGAGTACCTGGTGCCCGACGAGGAGCCCGAGCCCGTTTCCCCGGCCCTGTCGCAGCTCGACCCCGAACCCTCGGCGGGCTCGCTGTTCCAGCCGCCGGGGGAGGAGGCGCCCACGCCGGACTGGTTCGACCACGAGGCGCGGAGCGAGCGGTCGGCGTTCGAGGAGCCGGTGGAGCGCACGCGCTACCTCGGCTCGGTGGGCAAGGACGAACCGGAAGAGGACGAGACGCCGCAGTACGCGTTCGGCGGTGACGTCGCCGACGGCGAGCTCGACGTGCCGGCGGAAACCCCGGCCGAGGCGACGCAGGTGCTGCCGAAGCGGCAGCCGCGGGGGGCCGTGCGCGGCGGCTTCGACGCGCCGCAGCCGATCCAGCCGTCGATGCGCACGGTCGAGCGGCGCGAGCCCGACCTGTCCGGCGCGCACAGCGGCTCGCTGTTCGAGCCTTCGGTGCAGCCGAACCAGGCGGCCGCCGCGGTCGCGGCGCCCGAGCCGCCCCCCGCGCGGGAGGCGGCGGGCGACTCGGTTCCGCCCGGCCCGTTCGGCCCCGGCTCGGCGATGCCGCGCCCGGGCGGCGGCGCGCCCAGTGACAGCTTCGCCGTGAAGGCCAGCGTCACCGCGTTGCGCTACTGCACCGTGGAATCCGCGCAGTTCCCGAAGATGGTCGCCGAGGTGTGGTTCCGGACCGCCGAGGACGCCGAGCGCGTCGGGTTCCGGCCGCTCAGCTGAGGGCCTGGAACAACACCATTGCGGCACCGCCGGGATCGGTGACGACCACGAGCGAGCCGAACGGCAGGTCGGTGCGTTCGCGCACCAGGGTGCCGCCCAGCTCCACGGCTTTCGCCGCGGCGGCGTCCACATCGGACACCGGCGCGTAGGGGAGCCATTGCGGTGCCCGGTCGTCGCCCGGGGCCAGTTCGGTGAGGCCGCCCCACGGCGCACCGCCGGCCGTCAGCAGGGTGCCGTCCGCCTCCCAGCCCAGTAGGTCGGCGAAGAACCGTTTGCTGCCCGCCGCGTCGGAGGTGCGGACGTCGAAGAACACGAAAGGTGAGTCAGGTCGCATGACCTGAAACTTAGGACACGTGTCCCAATCGGCGCAACCCCGGAAACGCCGAAGGCCGCCATGCACCGGGCATGGCGGCCTTCGAGGAGCAGCGGTTACGCGACCGTCCAGGTGTCCTTGCCGCGCAGCAGGCCCTGCAGGTCCGGCTTGCGGGCCGCGCGGGCCTCCTCGACCTGGGCGCGGGCGCCGTCGTCGTACGTCGGGCGCTCGACCTGGCGGAGGATGCCCGTCGGGACGTGGTTCAGGTTCTGGTCGCCCAGGCGGGACAACGCGAACGCGTACGAGGTGTCCACGATGGACGGGTCGTGCACCACGACGTCGTCCTCGCCGATGTCGGCGACCTTGGCGACGTCCAGCCCGCCCCAGTCACCGCGCTTGACGCCGAACTCCTGGTTCGGGCCGAAGCGGATCGGCTCGCCCGCGCGCAGCGGGATCAGCCGCGTGGCGGCCTCGTCGGCGTCCTTGAGGACGTCGAACGCGCCGTCGTTGAAGATCGGGCAGTTCTGGTAGATCTCGACCAGCGCCGAGCCGCGGTGCTGCGCCGCGGCCTGCAGGACCTCGGTCAGGCCCTTGCGGTCGGAGTCCATCGCGCGGCCCACGAACGACGCCTCCGCGCCGATCGCCAGCGACAGCGGGTTGAACGGGGTGTCCACCGAACCCATCGGCGTCGACTTGGTGACCATGCCCTGCCCGGACGTCGGGGAGTACTGGCCCTTGGTCAGCCCGTAGATCCGGTTGTTGAACAGCAGGATCTTGATGTTCACGTTGCGGCGCAGCGCGTGGATCAGGTGGTTGCCGCCGATGGACAGCGCGTCGCCGTCACCGGTGACGACCCACACCGACAGGTCCGGGCGCGTGGTGGCCAGGCCGGTCGCGATCGACGGCGCGCGGCCGTGGATCGAGTGCATGCCGTAGGTGTTCAGGTAGTACGGGAACCGCGACGAGCAGCCGATGCCCGAGATGAAGACGATGTTCTCGCGCTTGAGGCCGAGCGTCGGGAGGAACGACTGGACCGCGTTCAGCACGACGTAGTCGCCGCAGCCGGGGCACCAGCGGACCTCCTGGTCCGACTTGTAGTCCTTGGCCTTCTGCGGCTCGTCGGTGGTGGGCACGAGGTCCAGGCCACCGATGGTGGGAAGCCCGATGTCGATTGCGGTCACTTCGCCGCCTCCGTAGTAACGCTGGTGATGATCTCCGAGAAGACGTTCTGCAGCTCTTCGGCCATGAACGCCATCCCGGCGACCTTCGTGTGCGAGTGGACGTCGACCAGGTACTTCGCCCGCAGCAGCAGCGCGAGCTGGCCCAGGTTCATCTCCGGCACCACGACCTTGTCGTAGCTGCGCAGGATGTCGCCGAGGTTGGCCGGCAGCGGGTTGAGGTGGCGCAGGTGCGCCTGCGCGATCGGCAGGCCGAGCTTGCGCACGCGCCGGCAGGCCGCGCCGATCGGGCCGTAGGACGAGCCCCAGCCCAGCGCCAGCACGCGCGCCTTGCCACCGGACGGGTCGTCGACGACGAGGTCGGGGACGTCGATGCCGTCGACCTTCGCCTGCCGCAGCCGGACCATCTTCTCGTGGTTGGCCGGGTCGTAGGAGATGTGGCCGGTCTTGTCGGCCTTCTCCAGCCCGCCGATGCGGTGCTGCAGCCCGGGGGTGCCCGGGATGGCCCACGCGCGGGCGAGCGTCTCGGGGTCGCGGACGTACGGCCAGAACTCGCCGGAGTCGTTGTCCGCGTTGGGCGCGGTCGCGAACTCGACCCGCAGGTCGGGCAGCGATTCGACGTCCGGGATCAGCCACGGCTCGGAGCCGTTGGCGATGGCGCCGTCCGAGAGCAGCAGCACCGGGGTGCGGTACTTCAGCGCGATCCGCGTCGCCTCGACGGCCGCGTCGAAGCAGTCGGCGGGGGACAGCGGCGCGATGATCGGGACCGGGGACTCGCCGTTGCGGCCGAACATCGCCTGCAGCAGGTCGGCCTGCTCGGTCTTGGTCGGCAGGCCGGTGGACGGGCCGCCGCGCTGGACGTCGATGACGACCAGCGGCAGCTCCACCATCACGCCGAGGCCGACGGCTTCGGACTTCAGCGCTACACCGGGCCCGGACGTCGAGGTGACGCCGAGCGCGCCGCCGTAGGACGCGCCGAGCGCGGCGCCGATGCCGGCGATCTCGTCCTCGGCCTGGAAGGTGATGATGCCGAAGTTCTTGTGCTTGGACAGCTCGTGGAGGATGTCCGATGCCGGGGTGATCGGGTACGTGCCGAGCAGGATCTGCAGGCCGGAGCGCTGCCCGGCGGCAACGATCCCGTACGCCAGCGCGGTGTTGCCGGTGATCTGGCGGTACGTGCCCTGGGTCAGCTTGGCCGGGGCCACCTGGAACGTCGTCGCGAACGACTCGGTCGTCTCGCCGTAGTTCCAGCCCGCGCGGAAGGCCAGGATGTTCGCCTCGGCGATGTCCGGCTTCTTGGCGAACTTCTCGCGCAGGAACCGCTCGGTGCCCTCGGTCGGCCGGTGGTACATCCACGACAGCAGGCCGAGCGCGAACATGTTCTTGCAGCGCTCGGCGTCCTTCTTGCCGAGACCGGTGTCGGCGAGCGCGCCCTGCGTCAGGGTCGACATGGCGACGCGGTGCACCTGGTACGGCGCGAGCGTGTCGTCGTCCAGCGGGTCCGTCGCGTACCCGACCTTGATCAGGTTGCGCTTGATGAACTCGTCGGTGTTCAGGATGATCGTGCCGCCGTGCGGGACGTCGGCGAGGTTCGCCTTCAGGGCGGCCGGGTTCATCGCCACCAGCACGTCCGGCCGGTCGCCGGGGGTGAGGATGTCGTAGTCGGCGAAGTGCACCTGGAAGCTGGAGACGCCGGGGATGGTGCCCTGTGGCGCGCGGATCTCGGCGGGGAAGTTCGGCATCGTCGACAGGTCGTTGCCGAACGCGGCGGCTTCGGACGTGAAGCGGTCGCCGGTCAGCTGCATGCCGTCACCCGAGTCGCCCGCGAACCGGATGACCACCCGGTCCAGCTTGCTGACCTCGGTCGGCCTGGTTGCGGCGAGCGAGCCGTGGCCAGCGCCGTTGCCGTTCGCACTCGTGCTCATGGGTCAGGGATTCCCTCTCTCCCGACGGTACGGCTTCCGTTCGCCTGCCGGTGCCGCGGCTGCGCTCACCAGGTCTACTCCCGAGGTTAGCTCGCCCCCAACACCGATGTTGGTAGTGTCCCGGCTGTTGGGCGACCTCATCGGTGCTCTCTCATGTCTCTTCGCTGGTCCGCCAGATACCTGTAACCGATGGTAACGGGTAGCCGTCCTGGCGCGTTGTGATGCGTGTCTCCCGGGACGGTAACGGGCGCGGCTCGAATCACGGCCGAGAACGGATCCGGGCCTGCAGCAGGGAAAGCCGCTCGGCGAACGCCGGCGAACCCAACGACGCCAGCTGCGGCTCGATCTCGACGTCGACGGCCTCGCTGTGCGCGGCCAGACCGGCGGTGGTGCGGAGACTGCGCTTGGTGGCGATCAACGCTTCGCGCGGCGCGGCAACGGCACTGTGCGCGAGGTCACGTGCGGCGGTCAGCAGTTCGTCATGTCCGCCGTCGACCACGCGCAGGGCCAGCCCGGCCCGCACGGCCGCCTCGGCGTCGAGGGGCTGTCCGAACAACGTCATGGCGGCGGCCTGCTGCGGGCCGGCCAGCCGCTGCGTCATCCAGGTCATCCCGCCGCCGGGGTGCAGCCCGAGCTCGAGGAACCGCGCGACGAACTTCGCCCGCGGCCCGGCCAGCCGCACGTCGGCGGCGAGCGCGAGGTTCAGCCCGGCCCCGACGGCCGCGCCGCCGACGGCGGCGATGGTCGGCAGCTTGCACCGGGCGACGGCGAGGAAGCCTTCGTAGATGGCGCGCAGACCGGCTTCGTCGGCGTTGGCGAGGGCAGAGAGGTCGGCGCCGGCGCAGAAGGCGGGCGGGGTGCCGGTGACGACGACGGCGTGCACGGACTCGTCCTGTTCCGCGGCGGCCACGGCGGCGGCGAGCCGGGCGGAGAGGTCGAGGGTCAGCGCGTTGCGGCTGCCGGGCGCGTCGACGGTGAGGAGGGCGACGCCGCCGGCGTGCTCGCTGACGATGCTGTCGGTCATGGGCCCAGGGTGGCAGGCCGCCCCTACTGCTCCGGCGTCGGTGGCCGTTCCAGCAGCCGCGACAACACCACCGTCGACACCGTCCGGTCCACGATCTCCAGCCCGCGCAGCCGCTCCAGGGCCGTCTCCAGGTGGTGGATGTCCGCCGCCCGCAGGTGCACGATCGCGTCCGCCGCGCCCGACACCGTGTACGCCGCCACCACCTCCGGCAGGGGCTCCAGCCGGGCCCGGATGCGCGCCGGGGTGATGTTGCCCTGGCAGGTGACCTCGACGAACGCCTCCGTTCCCCAGCCCAGCGCCTCCGGGTCCACCACCGCCGTGAAGCCGCGCAGGATGCCCGTTTCCAGCAGCCGGTCGACCCGCCGCTTCACCGCCGGGGCCGACAGGCCGACCACCTTGCCGATCTCCGCGTAGCTGGAGCGCGCGTTCGCCACGAGACACGAAACGATTCGCTGGTCGATGGTGTTCACACGCAACATTTAGCACAGATACGCGCAGCGAACAGCGATTGATTGCGATATTAGGCGCCCCTTACCCTGCAACCATGCAGGCGATGCGCGTACCGACCACCCGTCGATACCTCATGTGCTCCCCGCGCCACTTCGCGGTGGACTACGTGATCAACCCCTGGATGGACCCGACCCAGCCGGTCAGCGCCGACGTCGCCGTCGCGCAGTGGACCGAGCTGCGCGACACCTACCGCCGCCTCGGCCACACCGTCGAGGAGATCGAGCCCCAGCCCGGCCTGCCCGACATGGTCTTCGCCGCCAACTCCGGCACCGTCGTCGACGGGCGCGTGCTCGGCTCGCGGTTCCGCGCGCCGCAGCGGGCCGCCGAAGCCGAGCACTTCCGCCGCTGGTTCGTCGAGCACGGCTACCGCGACATCACCATGCCGGAGAAGATCAACGAAGCCGAAGGCGACTTCGCCTGGACCGGCACGCTGCTGCTGGCCGGCACCGGCTTCCGCACCGACCCGGCCGCGCACGCCGAGGCCCAGGAGGTCCTCGGTGTCCCGGTCGTCTCGCTGCAGCTGATCGACCCGCGCTACTACCACCTCGACACGGCGCTGTTCGTGCTCGCCGAGGCGACGGACACCACGCGCGCCCAGATCGTCTACTACCCGGACGCCTTCTCCGCGGGGTCACGCCGCGTGCTCAAGCGGCTGTTCCCGGACGCCGTGCTCGCGACGCGGGAAGACGCCGAGTGCTTCGGCCTCAACGGCGTGTCCGACGGACGCAACGTGGTGCTCCCGGTCGAGGCCACCCGATTGGGCGAACTTCTGGCTGCGCGCGGTTACGAGCCGGTTTACGTCGACATCTCTGAGCTGCGGAAAGCCGGCGGCGGCCCCAAGTGCTGCACGCTGGAGATTCGCAAAGGCTAAATAACGGCAAAATCATGTAACTCACCCGTTTGCCAGTGCGATTAATCGAAGTAACAAAACGACTACTCGCAGTGGCAGGCGGTGGGAGTGGTGACAGTGATCTTCGCCATGCACGGGGCGGGCCGGCCGGCGCGCCAGCTCGACCCGGGCGAGGACGAGCACTGGCTGACGGTCGAGCAGCTGGAGCAGGTGCTCGACTGCGCGGCGGACCGCGAAGACGTCCACCTCACGTTCGACGACGGCAACGACTCCGACGTCGAGGTGGTGCTGCCGCGGCTGGTCGAGCGCGGGCTGACCGCGGAGTTCTTCCCGCTGGCCGGCCGGCTCGGGCAGCGCGGGTACCTCGACCGCGACGGCCTGCGCGAGCTGGCGCGCGCCGGGATGGAGATCGGCTCGCACGGCTGGGAGCCCCGCGACTGGCGCCGGCTGGACGACCGCCACGCCCGCCGCGAGCTGACCGACGCGCCCAAGCTGCTCGGTGACCTGTGCGGCCGGCCGGTCCGCCGGTACTCGCTGCCGTTCGGCGCGTACGACCGGCGGGTGCTCGCCCGGCTGCGGCAGGCGGGCGCCACGCGGGTGTACACGAGCGACGGCGGCGAGGCCCGCCGCGACGGCTGGCTGCAGGCGCGGACGGAGCTCCGCCACGACCTCGACGGCGAGCGGCTCGACGGGGTACTGGCGGCCGGGGCCCGGCGGGGACGCTGGGTGAACCGGTTGCTGCGGCGGCCTCCTCGGTAAGGGGCGCCGGCTTCGGGGCTGGGTGGCTGAGTACGGACGCAGCTGCGCGCTACGGCCGGGCGGATCGCCGCGGCTTCCGGCGGCCCGCTGGGAGCGGACCGTGGCTCCGGTGTCGGGTGGTCGATTGGGGGCGTCGGCTCGCTGGGAGCGGGCCGTGGCTCCGGGGCCGGGTGGCCGAATGGGGGCGTCGGCTCGCCGGGAGCTCGGGCAGTCGTGCGCCGCGCGTCCGGTGGATTCCGTTCGCCGGAACCGCCCCCACCACCCGTGTCCCGGCGAACGGGACACGCCGCAAACCCGTCTGCGCCCCCGCGCCCCGATGAGCAGCCTTTTCGTCAAATTCGGCCACCTGATGGGAAATTCCCGCACCCCGGGGTCTTGAACGCGCCCGCACCCGAGGTGCATCCTGGTGCCCCGCCGCCGTAAGGAAAGTTTCCTAACTAAAGGGAGCACCAGGAATGCGGAAACTGATCCTGCTCGCGACGCTGGCGCTGGCCTCGGCCGTGATGCCGTCGGCCCTCGCCTCGGCGTCGCCGGCCCCGGCCGCCGCGCCGGCCACCGTGGAAGCCGCCCCGACCGCGGCCCAGCTGCTCGCCAAGACCTCCGGCTGCAAGCAGATCTCGAACGGCAAGTACAAGACCGACGAGGACGTCTCGAGCAAGACGGTCGCCGTCTGCGATACCAACGGTGCGGTCTTCTGGAAGGCCGACATGGACATCGACTGCGACGGCCAGCGGTCCTCGCAGTGCAACGAAAACACCGACTGCTGCTACCAGGACGACACCGCGTTCCACCAGTCCGACGGCAAGCCCCTCAACGCCGCGAAGCTGCCCTACATCGTCGTGCCGAGCTCCAGCAGCATCTGGAAGTACTCCTCCTCCGGCCTCAAGGGCGGCGGCTCCTGCGCCGTGATCTACAACGGCAAGGTCGAGTACGCCGTGATCGGGGACACCGGCCCGACGCAGATCATCGGCGAAGCCTCCTACGCGACCGCCAAGGACCTCGGCATCAACCCCGACCCCTCCAACGGCGGCACCGACTCCGGCGTCACGTACATCTGCTTCAAGAACTCGACCGTTTCGCCGATCGAGAACCACGCCAACGCGGTGAGCAAGGGCCAGAGCCTGGCCACCACCTTCGTGAACAACAACTGACACCGATTCACCGTCCGGTGCCGGATCGTGGTTTCCCTCCACGGTCCGGCACCGGATCGAGACGGTAATTTCACCTGAATCCCTTGCTTCTCACGGCCGTTTCACGCCGTCCCCCGTTCGCCGCGCCGGCGGTAACGATCCAGGGGTGCCCGCCGACCAACTTGAGGGTCGCGCGGAATAGCGGAGGTTTGGCGTGAAGATCAGTGTCTTCGGGCTCGGTTACGTCGGTTGTGTCTCCGCCGCGTGCCTGGCGGGGCAGGGGCACCGGGTGGTCGGCGTGGACGTCAACCCGGTGAAGATCGACCTCATCACCCAGGGCAACGCCCCGGTGGTCGAGGAGCGGATCGGCGAGCTCACCGCCGAGGTCGTCGCGAGCGGGGCGCTGAGAGCCACGACCGACGTCGCGGAAGCGGTCGCCGACAGCGAGATCTCGCTGGTCTGCGTCGGGACGCCGTCGGCGCCGAACGGCAGCCTGTCCACGGTCTACCTCGAGCGGGTCGCCGAGGAAATCGGCGAGGCGCTCGCGAAGAAGAGCGAGCGGCACACCGTCGTCTTCCGCAGCACCATGCTGCCCGGCACGTGTCTCGACCTGCTGGTGCCGATCCTGGAAAAGGCCTCGGGCCGCACGGCGGGCGTCGATTTCGGCGTCGCGGTGAACCCCGAGTTCCTGCGCGAGGGCACCAGCGTCCGCGACTTCTTCGACCCGCCGAAGACGGTGATCGGCGAGATCGACGAAGCCAGCGGCGACGCCGTCGCGGCACTGTACGAGGGCCTGCCCGGCCCGGTCTTCCGCGTGCCGATCCCGGTCGCGGAAATGACGAAGTACGCCGACAACTCCTTCCACGGCCTGAAGATCGGCTTCGCGAACGAGCTCGGCGCCGTCTGCCGCGCGCTGGGCCTCGACTCGCACCAGGTGATCGACGTCTTCCTCGCCGACACCAAGCTCAACATCAGCCCCGCCTACCTCAAGCCGGGGTTCGCCTTCGGCGGCTCGTGCCTGCCGAAGGACCTGCGCGGGCTCGTCTACGCCGCGCACCGCGCCGACGTCAGCGTGCCGATCCTGTCGCACGTGCTGGCGTCGAACGAGGAGCACCTGCAGCGGGCGTTCGACCTGGTCGCGCGCACCGGCAAGCGCAAGGTCGGGCTGTTCGGGCTGTCGTTCAAGCCCGGCACCGACGACCTGCGCGAGTCGCCGCTGGTCGAGCTGGCCGAACGGCTGCTCGGCAAGGGGTACGACCTCAAGATCTACGACGCCAACGTCAGCCTCTCCCGGCTGATGGGCGCCAACCGCGAGTACATCGAGAGCCGGCTCCCGCACCTCGGCCAGCTGCTCGCCGGGTCCGTCGGCGAGGTCGTGGACCACGCCGAAGTCCTGCTCGTCGGCACCAAGGACCCGGACGTGCTGGCGGCCCTGCCGCACGGCCGGGCGATCGTCGACCTCGTCCGCCTGCCCGACGCCGCCGAGCGTCGCCTTGAAGAGGGATATGCCGGCCTTGCCTGGTAAAGCGCTCATCCTCGTCGAAAACCTTTCCGTCCCCTTCGACCGGCGGGTGTGGCAGGAGTCCACGACCCTGCGCGACGCCGGGTGGGAAGTCCACGTGATCTGCCCGCAGGGCACGAAACGCGACACCGAGGCCGAAGCCGTCGTCGACGGCGTCCACATCCACCGCTACCCGCTGACGGCGGCGACCGGTGGCCCGGCCGGCTACCTGCAGGAGTACGGCAGCGCGCTGTGGCACACGCTGCGGCTGGCCCGCAAGGTCGGGCCGGTCGACGTCGTCCACGCCTGCAACCCGCCGGACCTGCTTTACCTGGTCGCGAAGTACCTGAAGCGCCAGGGCGCGCGGTTCGTCTTCGACCAGCACGACCTGTGCCCGGAGCTGTACCTCTCGCGGTTCGACCGCGGGCAGGACCTCCTCTACCGCGGGGTGTGCGCGCTGGAACGCGCCACCTACCGCGCCGCCGACGTCGTCATCTCGACGAACGAGAGCTACAAGGAGGTCGCCCGGATCCGCGGCGGCAAGAAGCCCGAAGACGTCTTCGTGGTGCGCAGCGCCCCGGTCGTCGAGCGGTTCCACGAGGTGCCGGCCGAGCCCGGGCTGAAGAAGGGCAAGCCCTTCATGCTCGCCTACCTCGGCGTGATGGGCCCGCAGGACGGCGTCGACTACGCCCTGCGCGCGCTCGCGAAGCTGCGTGACGAGGTCGGGCGCACCGACTGGCACGCGGTGTTCGTCGGCTCCGGCGACGCGTTCGACGACATGGTGGCGCTCTCGGCGAAGCTCGGGCTGGCCAACCAGGTCGAGTTCACCGGCCGGATCTCCGACGAGGACCTGGTCCGCTACCTGTCCACCGCCGACGTCTGCCTGTCGCCGGACCCGCTCAACCCGCTGAACGACGTCTCCACGATGAACAAGGTCATGGAGTACATGGCGATGAGCAAGCCGATCGTCTCGTTCGAACTGCGCGAAGCACGCGTTTCGGCCGGCGAGGCGGCGGTCTACGCGCCGGCGAACGACGAATCGGCGTTCGCGAAGCTCGTCGCCCAGCTGCTCGACGACCCCGAAGAGCGGGCCCGGATGGGTAAGCTCGGCCAGGCCAGGGTGGCCGGTGCGCTCTCCTGGGAGAACTCGGCGAAGGCTCTGCTCGCCGCATATGAGCACGCTGTGAAGTCCTGATCGCCGTTCGGTCAAGAACCCACCGGACGTGTAACCAATGCTCCCGGTCCGACGACGACTCCGGTAACCGGCCGATCAACTGAACCCGTTCGGCGTACCCGTCTCAGGAATGGAGATCCCGCCGTTGACTGACGACACGGTGCGCCTGGCCCTGGTCGGGCAGGTCCTGCGACGGCGATGGCGGCTGCTGGCCGCCCTCGCCGTCCTGGGCGCGCTGGTCGGCGCCGGAGCGTCGATCCTGTTCTCGCCCGGATACAAGACGACCTCGGGCGTGCTGCTCCAGGGCCCCCGCCAGGCCGACGAGCTGCTGACCCAGGCCGAGATCGCGACCGCCTCGGTCGTCCTCGACCGGGCCGCCGCGGTGCTGCCGTGGCACCCCAGCGGCGCCGACCTGAAGAAGCAGGTCAGCGCGGCGGTCGCGCAGAGCAACGTCGTGACGATCACCGTCTCGGCCGACACCGCCGAGCACGCCCAGCAGCTCGCCGACCAGGTCGCGCAGCAGTACGTCAAGTACTCCACGCAGCTGGCGAGCAACTCCGCCGACGCCTCGGTGCAGCTCGCCCAGGAACAGCGCGAGTCGCTGCGCCAGCAGGTCAAGCTGACCACGGAGAAGATCAGCGACCTCGCCAAGAACGTCGGCAGCGGCAGCCTGACCGTGGAGACCGTGCAGGTCCGCACCCAGCTCGAGGGCCTGAAGACGTCGCTGGAGCAGGCGATCAACGACCTCAACCAGGCCGACCTGGCCACCGGCATCGGCAACACCGTGGTGCTGGGGCCGTCCCAGCGCCCGACGTCGCCGGCGGCCCCGACGATGACGCAGTTCGTCGCCGGGGGCGCGGTGCTGTTCTTCGTCGTGGGCGTCTTCGGCCACCTGTTCACCGCCCGCGCCGACCGGCGCCTGCGCGGCGAGCCGGAGATCGCGTCCGCGCTCGGCGCGCCGATCCTCGCCGGGGTCGACGTCGCGACGCCCCAGGGCGACCGCCTCCCGGCCACCGGCCTGTTCGGCAAGGTGCGGCGGCTGCTCGGCGGCGACCGGCCGTGGGTCCTGCCGCCGGTCGCGACCTCGGCCGACGAGGTCAACCGCGACATCCGCTACCGCCGGGTGCTGGCCCGGCTGGCCACCGGCCCCGCCGACGTCCTGCTGCTGGTGGCCGACGACGACGTGACCGGCCGGCTGGCCGCCGCGCAGCTCGCCGAGCTGGCCGACCGGCTGTCCGTGCCGCTGCGGATCTTCGAGTACTCGGCCGAGCGGCCGACGGTGCCGGACGCGACGGCCGACTCCGGCGTCCTGGTCGTGCTCGCGTCCGGGACGCGCACGGCGTGGCAGCTCGTGCGGCTCGCCGAAGCCTGCACCGACGGCGGCCAGGAGGTCGTCGGCGCGGTCCTCACCCACGCCGTCCGGCCGGCGGAGCCCGAAAAACCCGAACCCGCGGCGGAAGCCCCCGAGAAAGCCCTGGCAGGTTCGGCGTGACGACTTCCCCCGAAACCCCCGCGGCGCCGCTGTTCGACCTTTCGCGGCTCTTCATCGCGATCCGCCGCCGCAAGCGCGTCTGGCTCGCCGCCGCGCTGCTCGGCATGATCGCCGGCGCGGCGGTCGCGTTCGTGCTGCCCGCGCCGCCGACCGCGGTGGCCAAGGTGATCGTCGTCCACCAGGACGACTCGCCGACCGACAGCGGCACGCTGATGCGCACCGACGTCGCCGTGCTGCAGACGACCGCGATCGCCGAAGGCGCGCTGAAGAAGCTGGGCAGCACCGACACGCCCGAAAACTTCATGAAGAACTACGCGGGACTGGGCCTGACGAACAACGTCCTCCAGATCACCGTCAAGGCGAAGAGCAACGAAGAGGCCATCGCGCAGGCGCAGGCGCTCGCCGACACGTTCATCGCCGACCACGTCAAGCGCAGCCAGGCGGCCGCGGCCGCCCAGTCGCAGGCCATCCTCGACCAGCGCAAGAACGCCCAGGACGAGCTGGCCAAGGTCGAGCAGCAGATCGTCGAGGAGGAGGGCAAGGGCCGGCAGGCCAGCCAGCCCACCCTCGAAAACCTCTACAGCCGCCGCGCCGCGCTGACCGCGCAGATCTCGGACTTCACCTCGCGCGCCCAGCAGGCCGGCATCGGCAGCCCGCAGGTCGCCGCGGGCACCCAGATCGTCGACGCGCCCCGCGCGCTGCCCAAGGCGGTCCTCAAGACCACCGCGACCGACGCCGGTGTCGGCTTCGCGCTCGGCCTGTTCCTCGGGCTCGCGCTGGTCGCCGTCGGCGCGGTGTCGCGCGACCGGCCGGTGCTGCGCCGCGAGATCTCGACGCACCTCGGCGCGTCCGTGATCGCGCAGCTGCCGTCGAAGCTACGCGGCCCCGCCCGGCTGTGGCGGCGCTCGCGGGCGGTGTCCGAGCGCAAGCGCGTCGCCACGACGCTGGTCCGGCTGGTCAAGCAGGACCAGCGCCCGGTGTCGCTGCTGGAACTCGGCGCCCCGAAGGTCGTCGCCGCGCTCGCCCTCGACATGGCGGGGGAGCTGGCCGGGGACGGCGCCGTGAGCGTCATCGACGACCTGCCGGGCGAGGACGTCCGCAAGCTGGCGCAGGAGACCAAGAGCGAGGTCACCGTGGTGGGCGCCGGGGACGAGGCCGGTGAGCTGCGGGTCGGCGTCGGCACGGTGTCGCCGGGTACGGCGTGGACCGACCTGGAGCACCTCGGCAAGGAGACCGTGCTGGTCGTCAAGGCCGGGCACGCGAACACGCTGTGGCTGCACACCGTGGCCCGGCAGCTCGCCGACCAGGGGATCCCGGTCATCGGCGTGGTGCTGGTCGACCCGGACCCGCGCGACAAGTCCGACGGCACGCTGTGGGACGGCCTGCACACGGCCCTGCGCGGCCGCGGCGGCCAGGTCGCCGCGGTGGCCGCGGCCCCGGCCGAGCGCGAAGACCGGCTGGACGAGCTCGTCGCCCGCGTCGCCGAGCGCGTCGCCAAGGCGGAGCAGCCGACGCGCCGCTTCTCGCCGGTCCGGCCGGTGCTCCCGCCGGCGCTCGCCACCCCGAAACCGCCGGCGTCCCCGCTGCCGGCCCCCGGCACCGTGAGCGTCCCGGACCACCTGAACGCGCCGACGAAGAAATTCGCCCCGGTCAAGCCCCCGAAGCGGCCGACGCCGTTCAAGCGCGACCACGGCGAACCGAACCACAAGGGCGAACTCGACGCCGACCTCGAGCCAGAAAAGAGCGCGGAGGTCTCCTGACCCGCGCCGCAACCGAAGGGGAACGCACTCCATGTGCGGCATCGCAGGCACCTACCTCTGGCCGGACGGCGGGCCGCTCACCGACCGGCTGACGAAGACGCTGGCCCACCGCGGCCCGGACGGCTCCGGCCGCTACGAGCACCGCGCGGGCACCGGGGAGGTCCACCTGGGCCACCGGCGGCTGTCGATCATCGACCTGTCCGAGACCGGCGCCCAGCCGATGGTGCTCGACGGGCTCGCGCTGAGCTACAACGGCGAGCTGTACAACGCGCCCGAGCTGCGCGCGGAACTCGAGTCCGCGGGCGTCCGCTTCCGCGGCACGTCGGACACCGAGGTGCTGCTGCAGGCGTGGCGGCGCTGGGGCACCGACTGCCTGCCGAAGCTGCGCGGGATGTTCGCGTTCGCGCTGTTCGAGGAGGGCACCGGCGAGCTGTTCCTGGTCCGCGACCAGCTGGGCATCAAGCCGCTGTTCTTCGTGCAGCGCGGCGGCGGGGTCGTGTTCGCCTCCGAGCTGAAGGCGATCGCCGGTGAGCTCGGCGGGTCCCTGCAGGTCGACAACGGTGCGCTGATCGCTTCGCTGCTCTACTACTGGGTGCCCGACAGCCGGTGCGCCTACCAGGGCGCGGAGAAGCTGCCGCCGGGGACGTGGCTGCGGTGCCGCCCGGACGGGCAGGTCGACCGCGGCCGGTTCTGGTCACTGCGGGAGGTTGCCGAAGAGGGCGCGGCCTTCGACGGCGAGGTCGACCTGCACGAGGTGATCGCGGAGTCGACGGCCAAGCACCTGCTCTCCGACGTCCCGGTGGCGACGTTCCTTTCGGGTGGCCTGGACTCCAGCTACCTGACGGCGCTGGCCGCGCGGTCGCAGCCGGGGATTTCCGCCTACACCATCGGGTTCCGGGCCGAGGACGCGAAGTTCGAGGCGATGCCGGACGACCTGCGCTACGCGCGGATCGTCGCCGAGAAGTTCGGCGTCGACCTGCACGAGATCGAGATCGCGCCGCAGGTGCTCGACCTGCTGCCGAAGATGACCTACCACCTCGACGAGCCGATCGGCGACCCGGCGGCGATCAACTCGTTCCTGATCTGCTCGGCCGCGCGCGAGGCCGGCGTCAAGGTGATGCTGTCCGGGATGGGCGCCGACGAGCTGTTCGCCGGGTACCGCAAGCACCTCGCGAACCTGATCGCGCTGCGCTACCACAAGGTGCCGAGCGCGGTCCGCCGGCCGGTCGAGTCCATTGTGGACCGGCTGCCGGTGGCGTCGGCGACGCGCGGGTACCGGTCGGTGCGGTTCGCCAAGCGGTTCCTGTCCTTCGCGGGCCTGCCCGAGGAGACGGCGTTCCGGCGCAGCTACACGATGTACGACCGCGCGGAGCTGCTCTCGCTGGTGAACCCGGACCTGGCTTCTTCCGTGGACGACGTCCTGACCGAGCACGCGGACACCTACCACGACCAGGCGTTGGACGACTTCGTCAACCGGATGTGCCTGGCCGACTCGCGGCTGTTCCTGCCCGGGCTGAACCTGACCTACACCGACCGTTCGACGATGGCGGCGTCCACCGAGGTGCGGACGCCGTTCGTCGACGTCGAGGTGGTGCGGGCGGCGTTCAAGATCCCGGGCAACAAGAAGATCGTCGGCCGCGCGGGCAAGGTCGCGCTGAAGAACGCGGCGCTGAACATCCTGCCCAGCGAGATCGTGCACCGGCCGAAGGGCCTGTTCAGCGCGCCGCTGCGGGCGTGGATGAGCCGCGACCTGGCGCCGCTGGTGCGTGAAGTCGTCAACGAAGGCGTGCTCGTGTCGTCCGGTTTCCTGCAGCGCGAAGCCCTGCAGCGGATGGTCGCCGAGGACGCCGCCGGCCAGGAAGACCGCGGCAAGCACCTCTGGCACGTCTTGACCCTCGAGTATTGGTACCGGAACGCGATGTCTGGAGCGGGAGCGAAGTGAAGCAGGTAGTCCAGAACTACAAGAGCGGGGAACTGGCGCTCCTCGACGTGCCCGAGCCGGCCTGCAAGCCGGGTGGCGTGCTGGTGCGGACGGTGTACTCGCTGATCTCGACCGGCACCGAGATGATGAAGGTGTCCGAAGCCAGCATGTCGCTGGTGGGCAAGGCGAAGGCCCGCCCGGACCAGGTGGCGAAGGTGATGCAGAGCGTCGCCACCAACGGGCTGTCGGCGACCTACCGCAAGGTGACGTCCAAACTGGACTCCTACACCCCGCTCGGCTACTCGCTGTGCGGCATCGTGGAGCAGGTCGGCGACGGCATCACCGACGTGGCCGTCGGCGATCTGGTCGCCTGCGCGGGCAACGAGCACGCGCTGCACTCGGAGCTCAACTGGGTGCCCAAGAACCTCTACTCGCGGGTGCCGGCCGGCGTCGACCCGCGGCACGCGGCGTTCGGCACCGTCGGATCGATCGCGATGCAGGGCGTCCGCCGCGGCGAGCCGCAGATCGGCGACGTCGCCCTGGTCATCGGGCTCGGCCTGATCGGCCAGCTGGTCGTGCAGCTGCTGACGGCTTCCGGCGTCCGCGTCGTCGGCGTCGACCCGGACCCCGAGCGCTGCAAGCTCGCCGAGAGCCTCGGCGCGCTGACCTGCGCGCACCCGGCGTCCGGCATCGTCGACACGGCGGTGGACGAGCTGACTCACGGCGCGGGCGTCGACCAGACGTACCTGGCGGCCGGCGGCAACACGAACGACCCGGTGGAGCTGGCCGCGAAGCTGTCGCGCGACCGCGGCCGGGTGATCGACATCGGCAAGTGCAAGCTCGACCTGCCGTGGAACGCCTACTACGAGAAGGAACTGGACGTCCGGTTCTCGCGCTCCTACGGGCCGGGCCGCTACGACCCGTCGTACGAGCTGGAGGGGCGGGACTACCCGATCGGCCAGGTCCGCTGGACCGAGCGCCGCAACCTGGAGTGCGTGCTGGACCTGATCGCGCGCGACCGGCTGGACGTCGAGCCGCTGATCACGCACGTCTCGGACTTCTCGTCCGCGGTCGAGACGTACAAGTCGCTGAACGAGGGCGAGCTGAAGGCCGTGGCGGTGCTGTTCCGCTACCCGGACGCGGTCGCCCGGACGGAGCCGGTGATCACCTCGGCGCGGGTCGCGGTGACCTCATCGCCGGCGGCGGCCTCGGTGCCGGCGGGCCGGCCGGTGCGCCTGGGCTTCGTCGGGGCGGGCAACTACGCGTCGTCGATGCTGCTGCCGCACCTGGTGGAGCGCGAAGACGTCGAGCTCAAGCACGTCGCGACGACGTCGGCGCTGTCCGGCGCCAACGCGCGGCGCAAGTTCGGCTTCGCCGCGGCGTCGACGGACATCGACAACGTCCTCGGCGATTCGTCGATCGACGCGGTGTTCGTCGTGACCCGGCACAGCTCGCACGCCGAGCTGACGCGGCAGGCGCTGCTGGCGGGCAAGTCGGTGTTCGTCGAGAAGCCCCTGGCCCTGTCGCCGTCGGAACTGCAGAAGGTCCTCGACGCGATCGAGGAATCGGGCAACGACCGCCTGCAGGTCGGCTTCAACCGCCGGTTCGCACCGCTGCTGCACGAGGCCCGCGAGCAGTTCGGCCCGCGCGTCGGCCCGGCGACGGTGCGCTACCTGGTCAACGCGGGCCGCCTCGACCACGGCAGCTGGTACAACCAGACCGCCACGGAGGGCAGCCGTTTCGCGGGCGAGGGCGGCCACTTCATCGACACGGTGAGCTGGCTCCTCGACGCCGACCCGATCTCGGTGTACGCCACCGGGGACGTCCAGGTGACCCTGGGTTACCCGGACGGGTCCACGGCGGTGATCACGTACGCCGAAACGGGCTCGTCGGGCTTCCCGAAGGAGACGTTGGACCTGACCGCGGACGGCAAGGTCCTGAAGTTCGACGACTTCGTCCGCGCCTCGGTGTACTCGCGCAAGAAGTGGGCGAGCTCGCGAATCCCGAAGGGCCGCGACAAGGGCCAGGCGGCGGAGGTCAACGCGTTCCTGGAGGCGGTCCGGACGGGCTCGCCGATGCCGATTTCGGTGGATTCCCTGGCCGCGACGACGCTGGCGACCCTGGCGGCGCAGTCGAGCGTCGCGAACGCGGCGCCGGTGCGGATCGAGCTGCCGCGGAAGACGGGCGCCCCGGCATGACGAGCCGAGCGGGGCTGTCGCGGAGCGCCCGGCCGGGCACCGCGCCCGGCCGGTCGTGGCCGATGGCCGGCGCCTCGCTGGCCCGGTCGTGGCCGGTGGCCGGTGCCTCGCCGGCCCGGTTGTGGCCGATGGCCGGTGCCTCGCCGGCCCGGTCGTCGGCGTCGCGTGCGGCGGGCGAGCGGCCGGAGATCGCGCCGGTCCGAGGGGCCGCGGCATGATGGGGCCCGGCTGGTACCTGCGCCGGCTGTCCCGGATGGGGCCGGCGGAGGTCGTCGGGCGTGCCCGGCACGCCGTTGTCCAGCGGCAGTGGCGGTCCGCCCTGCCGACGCCGCCGGACTGGCCGTCGCACCCGCGCTTCACCGCGGCGCTGCCCGCCGGCGTGCTCGGCAAGGTGTCCGGCGAGGCCGTCTCGCGTCTCCTGGCCACCGCCGACGAGCTGATGGCCGGCCGCGCCGAGTACTTCGGCGTGGTCCGGTCCGACTTCGAGGCGCCGGACTGGTTCCTCGACCCGAAGACCGGCCGCCGCGCGCCTTCGGACGTTTACGCGTTCGACGTCCCGTACCGGTCCGAAGACACCGTCGGGGACATCAAGCAGATCTGGGAGCCGTCGCGGCACCAGCACCTCACCGTGCTGGCGGCGGCCTACGCCCTGACCGGGACTCCGGCGTACGCCGAGCGCGCCGCCGAGCACCTGCGTTCGTGGTGGGCCGCGAACCCGCCGTTGCGGGGCCCGCACTGGGTGAGCGGCATCGAGCTGGGCATCCGGCTGCTGTCGTGGGTCTGGACGCGCCGGCTGCTCGACGGCTGGCCCGGCGTCGCGGACCTGTTCGAGCAGAACCCGGACTTCCAGCTCCAGCTGTGGCACCACCAGAACTGGCTCGCCACCCTGCGCAGCCACGGCTCGTCGGCGAACAACCACGTGATCGCGGAGGACGCCGGCCTGCTCGCCGCGGCGTGCGCGTTCGGCTGGTTCCCGGAGTCGGCGGGCTGGCGCTCGGCGGCGATGCACTCGCTGGACGCCCAGCTGGCGCGCAACACGTTCGCGTCGGGCCTCAACGCGGAACTGGCGTCCGAGTACCACGGCCTGGTCCTCGAACTCGGTCTGGCGGCGGCGCTCGAGGCCGACGCGGCGGGCACGCCGGTGCCGGACTCGACGTGGGACGTCCTGCTCCGGATGACCGACGCCCTGGCGTCCATTGTGGACCAGCGGCTGCGCCCGCCCCGCCAGGGCGACGCCGACGACGGCTTCGGCCTGATCGTCGACGGCACCGCAACCGACCGCTGGGCGTCGCTGCTGGCGACCGGCGAAGTCCTTTTCGGACGGTTGGCCTGGTGGCCGCCGCTGCCGGGCGACGACGTCCGCACGGCCCTGCTGGCGTCCCTGGCTTCGCGGACCCCGCGGATCTCGGGCGCTCGCCCCGGCGTCCGGCCGGCGCACCTGCGGGACGCGGGCATGACGATCCTGCGGTCGGACCGGCTGTGGGTCCGCTGCGACGGCGGCCCCCACGGCTTCCTGTCGATCGCGGCGCACGCGCACGCGGACGCGCTGTCGGTCGAGGTCCGCCACGACGGGGTGGACATCCTCGCCGACCCGGGCACGTTCTGCTACCACGGCGAGCCGCAGTGGCGTTCGTACTTCCGGTCGACGCTGGGCCACAACACGCTGGAGCTGGGCGGACACGACCAGTCGGTCTCGGGCGGCCCGTTCCTGTGGACCCGCCACGCGGAGACGAGGGTGCTCGACGTGCACACGCCGGACGCGGGACCGTCCCGCTGGTCGGCGGCCCACGACGGGTACGCACCGGCCCTCCACCGCCGCACGGTCGAGCTCGACGGCGACGTGCTGAGGATCGTGGACGAGGTGCTGGGCCAGGGCGAACCGGGTGGTGCGCGGCTGGCATTCCACTTCGGCCCGGCGGTGACGGTGATGCTCGACGGGACCACGGCCCGGCTCCGCTGGGTCGCCGAACCCGACGGCGGCCGCGCGTCCACCCTCGGCGAGGGCGGCTCCGGTGCCCCGGGCGCCGAGCGTGCGCTCGAGGTCGTCGGCCGCGGCCGCCCGTCCGCCGACGATCCGCTGGTCGGGCGGGTTTCCGGGTCCCTCAGCGCCGGCGCCCTGCGCACCGCCGTCATGGAGTTGCCGGCCGGACTTTCGTGGACCGTGCACCGGGGGGACACCGAGCCGCCGCTCGGCTGGTACTCCGCGGGGTTCGGCCGCAAGGAACCTTCGACCACGCTCGTCGGCTCCGGGCTCCCCGGACCGTTCACCACCCTGCTCCGCTTCAGTTAGGACCCGCCCGTGACAGCCCGCCGCTTCCGCCTCCGCCGTACAGTTCCGCTGCTCGGCGTCCTGCTCACGGCTGTGGCGTGCTCGGGCGGGCCCGATTCCGACACCGGCCCCGGCCAGGCCACCCCGGCACCCAGCGGGTCGGTGGCCGCGGTCTGCGACAAGGAGCCGGCCGGCCCGGCCGCCGCGCCGGCGGGGGCGGTGGTCATCGACCCGGCCGTGCCCGGAGACCTGGCGGCGAAGACGCGCTCGGCCGGGTCCGGCACGACCTTCTGGCTCAAGCCGGGCAAGCACATCCTCGGCGACGACCGGTACGACCAGGTGTCCCCGAAGGACGGTGACGTCTACCTCGGCGCGCCCGGCGCCGTCCTGGATGGGCGCAAGATCAACCAGTACGCCTTCACCGGCCACGCGGTGAACGTCAAGATCAGCTACGTGACCGTGCAGGGCTTCGCCGCCCCGCGCGACGAAGGCGTCGTCAACCACGACTCCGGCGACGGCTGGGTGATCGAGCACTCGACCGTCCAGGACAACGACGGCGCCGGGCTCATGGCCGGCGCCCGCCAGCAGGTGCGCGGCAACTGCCTGCGCCGCAACGGCCAGTACGGGATGAACGCCTACTCCGGCGCCACCCCGCTGACCGCGCTGGTCGTCGAGGGCAACGAGATCGCCGGCAACAACACCGGCGACTGGGAAGCCAAGATCGACGGCTGCGGCTGCAGCGGCGGGGTCAAGTTCTGGGACGTCAACGGCGCCGACGTCCGCGGCAACTGGGTGCACGACAACCACGGCACCGGGCTGTGGGCCGACACGAACAACAACGACTTCCTCATCGAGGGCAACCTCATCGAGAACAACGACAGCGCCGCGCTCATCTACGAGATCAGCTACAACGCGATCATCCGCGACAACACGATCCGCAAGAACAACTGGGTCGACGGCCGCCGGTTCGCCGACAAGAGCGACAACTTCCCGACGGCGGCGATCTACATCTCCGAGTCCGGCGGCGAGCCGCGGATCAAGGCCCGCACCGCGAAGATCGAGATCTCCCGCAACTACCTGGAGAACAACTGGTCCGGGATCACACTGTGGGAGAACGCCGACCGGTTCTGCAACAGCCCGGCCAACACGTCCTCGGGTGACTGCACCCGGCTGGTGCCGTCCGTCAAGCAGTGCGCGGCCCCGGCGATCACCAGCGGCGCGCTCCTGGCCGACTGCCGCTGGAAGACGCAGCACGTCGACATCCACGACAACAAGTTCGTCCTCGACCAGGCCGTCGTGGGCTGCCAGGCGTCCTGCGGCCGGATGGGCCTGCTGTCGAACTTCGGCAGCTACCCGGACTGGTCGCCGTACCGGGGCGACGACGTCCAGGAAGCGATCACGTTCAAGCAGGACAACCACTGGCACGACAACAGCTACGCCGGCCCGTGGACGTTCATCGCCCACTCGGCCGACCGCGTCCTCGAGATCGGCGAATGGGAAGGCGCGCCGTACTCCCAGGACACCGGCAGCACCTACACCGTGCAGGCCGGGGGCTGACGTGGCGGCGCACACCGGAACGGCAGGCATCCGCGGCGAGGTGACGCCCGAACCGGCGTCCTCGACGCCGAAGTGGGCGGGCCTGGCCTGGGCGCTGCTGATCCTCAACACGCTCGGGTCGACCGGCGCCAAGACGGTCATCCCGCTGCCCCGGTCGGTCAGCCAGCTCGTCACCATGGGTTCGCTGATGACGGCGTTCGTGATCGCGCTGGTGCTGAACAAGCACCTGCGGATCCGGCCGAGCGCGTACCTGCTGCTGCTGACGGCCCTGCTGGTGTCGAGCATCCTGTCCAGCGCCGACCTGCAGGAGGGCGCCGGCGCGCTGTTCCGGTGCTTCCGCCTGACGGTGTTCGTCTCGACGCTCTGGCTGCTGACCCGCTGGTGGGACGGCGGTTTCAGCTTCGTCCGCTACCACATCCGCACCTACGCGATCGTGCTCGCGTCGGTGGCGATCGGCCTGGTGATCTCCCCGGGCAACGCCATGCCGGACATCTACGGCGGCCGGCTGTCGGGCGCGATCTGGCCGCTCACGCCGCCGCAGATCGGCCAGTACGCGGCCGTCATTTCCGGGCTCACGCTCCTTCTCTGGTTCGGGCGCCGCACGACGTGGCGCAGCGCGCTGACGATCGTGGTGCCGGTGGTGGGCCTGCTGATGCTCACGCACACGCGCACGGCGACACTCGGCCTGCTCGCCGGCCTCGCGGTGGCCTTCCTGTCGATGGTGCTGACGAGCGCCCGCGCGCGGAAGGTGTTCGCGTGGACGGTCGGCGTCGGCGGGGTCGCCGGCGTCGTGCTCGCGGGTGCGCTGCAGACGTGGTTCCTCCGCGGGCAGAGCGCGGACAACTTCTCCAGCCTGACCGGCCGCGCGAAGGTGTGGGACGCCCTGCTGGACGCGCCGCGGACGCCGTTGGAGTACATCTTCGGGGTCGGGCTGACGGACAAGTCCTACGACGGCCTCCCGATCGACAACAGCTGGCTCGCGATCTACCACGAGCAGGGGTTCGTCGGCATCGCGCTGGTCGCGGGGTTCCTCCTGACCCTGGTCGTGGTGGCCGTGCTGCGGCCGCCGTCACTGGCTCGCGCGTGCGCGATCTTCCTGATCACCTACTGCATTTCGGCCTCCTACACCGAAGCGGGGCTCGGCGACGCGTCGCCGTACCTGCTGCACCTGGCGCTCGCCGCGTCGCTGCTGGTCCGCGGGGTGCCGCAGTCCGACGAACAAGCATTCATCCCGGCGAAGGGGACAAGCACGTGAAGGTGCTCGTGGTGCACAACCGGTACCGCTCCGAGCAGCCCAGCGGGGAGAACAACGTCGTCGACGCCGAGGTGACGTTGCTCGCCGAGGGCGGTCACCAGGTGTCGTTGTTCGAACGCCGCAGCGACGACATCGCGGCGATGCCGCTGCCCCGCAAGGCGGCGGTGCCGCTGATGGTGCCGTGGAACCCGGCGGTGCGGAAGGAGCTCGCCGCCCGGCTGCGGGCGTCGCGCCCGGACGTCGTGCACATCCACAACACGTTCCCGCTGCTGTCGCCGTCGGTGGTCGCCGCGTGCGCGGACGCGGGGGTGCCCGCGGTCGCGACGCTGCACAACTACACGATGGTCTGCCCACCCGGCACGCTCCACCGCGACGGCCGCATCTGTACCGAGTGCGTCGGCGGCTCACCGCTGCCGGCGGTGAAGCACGGCTGCTACCGCGGTTCGGCCGCGGCCACGGTCCCGATGGCGGCGAGCATGGTCGCGAACCGGCGCCGGTGGTGGACGGGCGTGTCCCGGTTCTTCTGCATTTCGGCGGCCCAACGTGACCTCCTGGTGTCGGCCGGCATGCCCGGCGAGCGGATGGCGGTGAAGCACAACTTCGTCACCGACCCCGGCGTCCGCCGCACCGGCGACGGCAAGCACGTCCTGTTCCTCGGCCGCGTCACCGAGGAGAAGGGGGTCGGGCTGCTGATGCAGGCTTGGGACCGCCTCGGCGGCGCTCTCGGTGTGCCGCTGGTCATCGCCGGCACCGGTCCGATGCAGGACGAGGTCGCGGCCTGGGCGGCCGGGCGGCCGGACGTGTCATACGTCGGCCTCCAGAACAAGGCGGAGTGCCGGGCGCTGACCGCCGACGCGGTGGCGGTGGTCGCGCCGTCGACGTGGCTGGAGGCGTTCGGCCTGGTGGTGGTCGAGGCGATGGCCGCGGGTGTCCCGACGGTGGCGGCGGCGCACGGCGCGTTCCCCGAGCTCGTCGACGACGGTGTCACCGGCCTCCTGCACGCACCGAACGACCCGGCCTCGCTGGCGGAACGCCTGCGCGCGGTGGCCGGCGACCGCAACCGCGAAATGGGCGACGCGGCCCGGGTCCGGTACGAGAAGGACTTCACGCCGGCGGTCGGACTGGACCGGCTGATCGCCGGGTACGAGGCGGCGATCGCCGGGTGAGGCAGCTGGTCCGGACGGCGCCCGCGGCCCTGCCGCCGGTGCTGCGCACGCCATTGGCCCTGACGGCGGCCCTGGCGACGGCGGTCGTCGTGGCGCTGGGCATCCTCCATTTCCACGACTCGGGCCTGACCGGAATCGACGCGGCGATCCTGCCGTCGATCGACGGGGTCCAGCCACCGTGGCGCTATGTCGCCTTGGTCTTCGACTTCGGCGGCGAGCCGGTGGGGTCGGTGATCCTGGTGGCCCTCCTCGCGGGGGTGTGCGTCCTGGCCAAGCGGCTCCGGACGGCGGTGCTGACGGTGCTCGGCGTGGTGGCCACGGTGGCGGTGACAACGGTGCTGAAGCCGATCGTCGGCCGCACCATCCACGGCGAGTTCCTGTCGTACCCGAGCGGGCACACGGCTATGGCGACGGCGCTCGCGCTGGTCGTGGCGCTGCTGCTGACCGACCGGCTGTGCCTCGGGCGGGGGGCCGCGGTGGTGCTCGCCCTGGGGTTGGCGGTGGTCGCCGGGGTGGCGATGGGGTGGGCCGAGGTGGCGTTGGGTGCGCACTACCCGACAGATGCGCTCGGGGGGTTCTGCACTGCTTTGGCGGTGGTGCCGGGGACGGCTTGGGTACTGGATCGGGTCGCCGACCGCCTCTGACGAGCGGTGGGTTGGGGTTGGGGTTGCTGCCGGGCCGGCCGGCTCGGTTTTGTGCGCGGGGGCAGATGGCCGGCTGGGTGGGTGGACATCGCCTCGGCTGATCGCCGGGACAGCCGGCTTCCGGAAACGCCTCGGCTGTTGGTGGCTGGGGTTTGGTGTGTGGCCGGCCGGCTCGGTAGGTCGCGTCGGGCGGGGGATCGGCCGCTCGTGGGTGTCGGTCCCGCCGCGGGTTGTTCGTCGGTGGAGTGACCTACCTCCTCCTCCGAAGGGGACACCCATGATCCAAGACATGATCGCCGCCGAGCGGCGGGAGCTGGCTGCTCTTCTTGGTGCTCTGCCTCCGTCCAGCTGGGACTCGCCCACTCTCTGCGCCGGGTGGCGGGTGGCCGAGGTTGTCGCCCACATGACCATGCCCTTCCGGTTCTCCGGCGGGCGGTTCGTGCGGGAACTGCTCAAGTCCGGTGGCCGCTTCAACGTCATGGCCGATCGCGTCGCCCGGCGTGAGGCCGCGGCGCTCTCTCGTGAGGCGCTTGTCTCCTGCCTGCGGGACAACGCCGACCACCCGTGGCGGCCGCCGGGCGGTGGGGCCGTCGGGGCGCTGAGCCACGATGTCATCCACGGTCTGGACATCACCACCGCGCTGCGGCTCGATCGGCGGGTTCCGCCGGAACGCCTGGAAGCCATCTTCGCCGCGATGAAACCGAAGCAGGTCAAGTACTTCGGCGCCGACCTCGCCGGGATCGCCTTGCGGGCCGACGATCTCGACTGGTCGTACGGCGACGGGACACCACTGGCCGGGGCGGCCCAGGATCTTCTGCTTGTCCTTTCGAACCGGCGGTTGCCCGCCGGGCGTCTTCGGGGCGAGCCGAGTGCGCGCTTCACCGCGGCCTGAAGGGAGTGCGGGGGATTCGGTGCGGTCATGTCTCCGACGGTACCGAACACCCGTGCGAACGCCATCGCTGGAAAGGGTGAAACGATCGCTGTCCGAAATTCTCCGTTCGCGACTTTTCCCCTTGCTGCCAGCGAAAACACAAGCACCTGAGACGAATCGCGGTGGAAACTGTCGGACCCCGCGGGCAAGCTCGAATCAGCAGCCGGCAGTCCCGCCGGTGAACGAAGAGCACTCGTCCTGCGAGTAGGGCTTTGCCTGCCAGCCCGCAGCGTCGACCGTCTTGGAGGTGTCATGCACCACGAACGTCCACGGCCCCGCATACACATTGTCGTGCCAGCGGTTGTCCTGGTGGAACGTGATGGCCTCTTCGACCACGGTTCCCTTGTAGGGCGACCAGTCCGGGAACGTCCCGAAGTTGGACAGCAACGCCATCCGGCCGCACAGGCTCGTGCAGCCGACCCGGCCCGCGTCGAACCGGAACGTGTTGCCGTGGATCTCCACCCGCTGCGTCTTCCAGCGGCAGTCGTCGTACGTCGGGCGCTTCTCGATCTTGCCCGCGGCGCACGAAGAATTCGACGCCGTCTTGGTGCAGTAGCCCGAAGACGTGTTCGCCGGGCTGTTGCAGAAGCGGTCGGCGTTCTCCCACAACGTGATCCCGGCCCAGTTGTCCTCGAAGGTGTTGCCGGTGATGTCGACGGCCGACGTCCGGGCCGGCACGCGCGGCTCGCCGCCCGATTCCGACAGGTACACCGTCGCCACCGGGAAGTCGTCTCCGCGCGCCGCGAACGCGCGGCCCTGGACCAGGGTGTTGCCGCGGAAGGTGTTGCCGCGCAGCACCAGGTTGTAGCTGGTCTCGTAGAACAGTGCCTCGGCGTCGTTGGCCTCGAACAGGTTGTCCTCGACGAGGAAGTCGTTGTTGTTCGTGTCGGCCCACAGCCCGGCGCCGTGGTTGCCGTGGACCCAGTTGCCGCGGATGTCGGCGCCGTTCACGGCCCAGAACTTGGCGCCGCCGCTGCACCCGCAGCCCGGCACCTTGGCCTCCCAGTCGCCGGTGTTGTTGCCGGCGATCTCGTTGTCCTCCAGCACGAGCCCGGTGATGCCGTCGCCGGCCTGGTACGCGTTGAGCCCGTACTGGCCGTTGTCGCGCAGGCAGCTGTGCCGCACGACCTGGCCCGCGCCGGCCATCAGGCCGGCGCCGGCGTTGTCCTCGATCGTGGTGTTCTCGATGAGCCAGCCGTTGCCGGAGTCGTGGTTGACCACGCCCTGGTCCTGCAGCGCGGCGAACCCGCGGATGGTGAGGCCGTGGATCTCGACCTTGCTCGCCTGCTGGGTGAAGGCCGCGCGGTTGACGTTGCGGCCGTCGACGACCGCGCCGGGCGCGCCGAGGTAGACGTCGCCGTCCTTGGGGACGACCTGGCCGTACTCGTCGTTCCCGAGCGTGTGGGTGCCGGGCTTGAGCCAGAACGTCGTGCCGGCCGGGTTCGCGGCCGTCTTGGCCGAGAGGTCACCGTCGACACCCGGATCGACGGTGACGGCTCCGGGTGGTGGGGACGCGTACTCGGCGGGCTGGTGGCCGCACACCGGTCCCGGTCCGTTCGCGCCGTGCGCGAGCCCGGGGCTCACCACCGCGATCAGGAGCGAGCACGCAGCGACCATTACCACACGAGATCTGCCCATGGCAGGAAGTTACGCACGAACGGGCCGGAAAACAGTCACCCTCAAGTGTCCTCATCGGACCCAACGGGTGAATCCGGTCCGTCCGTGCGGCGATCAGGCGTGCTTGCGGAACACGGGCTGCACCGGGCGCCCGCCCATCCACGGCACCGGGTCGTTGGCGTCGAGGGCCTTGCGGTAGACCGTGCAGGCCTGGGAGACGACGTCGATGGTCTTGTCGATGTCCGCTTCGGTGAGCGCGGCGCTGACCACGAAGGACGGTCCGAGCACCCCGCCGCTGATCAGCTCACGCAGGAACAGGGTGCGGTACGGCTGCGAGGGCCTGCCCTGCTCGTCGAGCGTGCCGAAGACCAGGTTGCTGGCCCGGCCGCGGACGACCACGTGGTCCTCGACGCCGATCCCGGCCGCCACCTCGCGGACGCCGGCCGCGAGCCGGTCGCCGAGGGCGTGCAGGCGGCCGATGACGTCCTCGTCGCGGTAGACGTCCATGACCGCCATCGCGGCGGCCAGCGAGTGGGTCTCCGCGCCGTGCGTGGTCGAGAGCAGGAACACCCGCTCGCGGTCGGTGCGCAGGCCGCCGAGCTCCATCAGCTCCCGCTTGCCGGCCAGCGCCGACACGGCGAAGCCGTTGCCGAGCGCCTTGCCGAACGTCGAGAGGTCGGGGGTGACGCCGTAGAGGCCCTGCGCGCCGTGGGCGGACCAACGGAAACCGGTGATCATCTCGTCGAAGACCAGGACGACGCCGTGGCGGGTGGCGAGCTCGCGAAGGCCCTGCAGGTACCCCGGCGGCGGTTCCACCGCCGCGGCCGCCTCCAGGATCATGCACGCGATCTCGCCGTCGTGGCGCTGCAGCAGCTCCTGGGCGGCCTGCAGGTCGCCGTACGGGAAGGACACCACCGCTTCCGTCGTTTCGTCCGGGATGCCCGCGTTCATCGGCGTGGTGCCGATGAACCAGTCGTCGGTCGAGAAGAAAGCGTGGTCGGCGCACTTGGCGACGAGCTTGCGGCCGGTGGCGGCGCGGGCCAGCCGGATCGCGGCGGTCGTGGCGTCGGAGCCGTTCTTGGTGAACTTGACCATGTCGGCCGTCGGCACGTTCTCGAGGAACCGCTCGGCGGCCTCGGCTTCGATGATCGACGGCCGGATGAAGTTGCTGCCCCTGTCCAGCTCGCCCCGCACCGCTTCGACGACCCGCGGGTGGGCGTGGCCGAGGCTCACGGCTCTCAGGCCGGCGCCGTACTCCACGTACTCGTTGCCGTCGACGTCCCAGACGTGGCCGCCGCGGCCGTGGGAGATGACCGGGGCCATCCCTTCGGGATACTGGTCCGAGCCTTTGGCGTAGGTGTGCGCACCCCCGGGGATGACCCGGTGCAGCCGCTCGTTCGCCTCCGTGGAGCGGGGCAGGTTCGTTCCCATGTCTTGGCTCACCTCGTTGGTTTGAACGCCTCTCCGAGAGTCGGCGCCCGTTCATCCCGGTCGCTGACCATTGTGACTGACAGTGGCCAGGAAATGTCCAATTCAGGGTCTTTGTACGAAATCGTAATATCATCTTCAGGATCGTGCGCCCGATCGATACGGTACGAAACGTCCGAAGGATCTGTGAGTGACTGGAATCCGTGCGCACACCCCGCGGGGATGTACACGGAGACCTGGGTGTCACCCGAAAGTTCGAATGTTTTGATGTTCCGGAACGTCGGCGAACCCGGTCGGAGATCCACCACGACGTCGAAGACCGCGCCGTGCGAACACCGCACCAGCTTCGCCTCGCCGGCCCCGCCGCGCAGGTGCATCCCGCGGACGACCCCCTTGCGGGAGCGGGACACGCTGTCCTGGACGAAGCCGTCCGGGTCGATGCCCACCGACGCGACGACGTCGCGGTCGAACGTCCGGCTGAAGAAGCCGCGCTGGTCCGTGTGCGGGGTGGGTTCGAACAGGTACGCGCCGTCGATCTCGGGCACCGGAATCGCCTTCATCGCGCACCCCCGAAGAGGGCCGCCGAAAGAGCGGCGAACTGGTCCTTGAGGCGTTGCGCGTTCATCTGGTTCCGTTCCAGGAGCGTCTGGCGAAGTTCTGCCGAACGGTTCTCGAGTTCCGTGAATTGTTCGACGAGCCGGTCGAAGGAGACGGTCTTGGCCCGCTGGGTGAAGCCGTCGAGGCCCATCTCCGCCATGAGGACGTCGTTCTTCGGCGCGTACCCGATCGCCACGGTCGGTTTCGCGACCTTCAGGGCGCAGAGCACGTTGTGGTAGCGCGTGGCCACCACGCTGTCCACCGCGGCCATCTCGTGCATCAGCTCGTCCAGGGTCTCCGCCGAAGCCGCCGTCACCAGCGGGGAATCGGTGCTCTCGATGATCTCGTCGACGACCTGCCGGTCGATCCGGTCACCGATGAACAGCCGGACGGGTCTGCCCTGGTCAACGAGCCAGGCGACGAAACGGTTCATCGTGTCCGCGTAGTGGCGGTAGATGCGGTCGGCGTCGGCCCGGTCGTCGTTGCCGCCGTAGTAGGCCATCACGCCGACGCCGACGGTGCCGGGCCTGCCCTCGGCGGCCGGCGTGGGGAGGGAGAACGCCAGGTCGGGGTAGACCTGGTCGGCACTCGTGTCGACGCCCATGGCGCGCATGGCGTCGCGTGAGATGTCGTCGCGGTAGGAGCGGTAGGCGGCGAGCCGGCCGGACCAGCGGACCAGCGTCCGCGTGGCCCGGGCGCTGATGTGGTTCGCGCCGACGCAGACGAGCGCCACCTTGGTGCCGAAGAGGCGCCCGGTGGCGGAAAGGAGGAAGAGCGAATACGGGAAACCCCAGGGACGCAACGGAAGCGTCGCTTCGAGGACGCCCATGCCGGGCACGATGACGACGTCCTGCTGCCGGACCCAGGCCGCGGTGCGCGCGATGTCGACCAGCTTGCCGAAGCCCTTGAGGGCGACCGAGCGCAGGCCGGACGCCGTCTCGTACTCGGACTGGTTCCAGTGCAGGGGCGTCGCGTCGAGGCCGTAGCGCTCGCGGACGAGCTCCGGGCCGCCGACCAGGGCGCCCAGCTTCGCGTCCGGGTATTCGGCGCGCAGGTAGCCGAGCACGGCTTCGAGGGAACCGTCGTTGCCGAGGTTCCCCGAGCCGAGCAGCCCGAACACGCCGACGCGTGGCGCACGCTTCACGCGAGCCTGCCTTCCCGGCCGGCCACGATCTCGTTGACCGTGGCGACGTCGGAGGCGGTCGGCGCGCGGTCTTCGACGCGCTCGCCGTGGCCGGACCGGGCCCGGTTGGTCAGCCAGGCGCCGAGGTGGCCGAAGCACTCGCGCTTGTCGGCGGCCGAGATCGGCGCGCGGCGGATCAGGTCCGCGAACCCGTAGACGTACTCGCCGAGCAGGCGGACGGTGGGATTCCGGAGCCGGTTCGCGCGCCGCGGGTCCAGATTCGCGCACCGGCTCCGGATGGTCGGGTTGGCCCGTTCCGCGCGGCCGGGGTGGTCGCGGCGGAAGTAGAGCAGCTCGGGCACCTGGTGGAACGGGCCGTGCAGGGCCATCTCCGCCGAGTACGTGCGGTCGGCGTGGTGGTAGCTGTCGAGCGGCTTGACGCGGCGGAGGGCGTCGGCGCGGATGACGCCGTAGAAGTCGTCGCCGCCCGGCTCGAACAGGATGCTGCGGAAGCGGTCCGGCGCGTGCCGGGACGCGGTGTCCAACGTGTACTGGAGGGGCTGGACGATGCGGCCGTCGCCGTCGATGATCGCCTGGTCGCAGTGGGCCAGGATGACGTCCGGGCGCTCGTCGAGGGCCTCGACGCACCGCTTGAGCAGGTCGCGGGCGTACAGGTCGTCGTGGGACACCCACTTGAAGAGCTCGGTGCGGGAGACGTCGAACACGAAGTTGTGGTTCGGCGTCGCACCGATGTTCTTCGGCTGGCGGACGTAGCGGATCCGCGAGTCCTTCTCGGCGTAGCGGCGGCAGATCTCGTCGGTGCCGTCCGTGGAGGCGTTGTCCGAGATGATCAGCTCGAAGTCCTCGAAGGTCTGGCCGAGCAGGGCGTCCAGCGACTCGGCGAGGTACTCCTCGCCGTTGTACACCGGGAGGCCGAGGCTCAGCCGCGGGACGGTGGTCATGGAGTCCTCATTCCTTGATCGGCTCTTTGATCGGCTCGAACACGACGGTGGGCTCGTCGGCGCCCGGCGGCACGTAGTCGCGCAGCCCGAGGCGCAGCTGGAACCACCAGACGACGGAGCCGCCGAGGGTGGCCGTCGCGACGCCCCACGCGGACCCGGCCGCGCCGCCGAGGAACGCGCCGGTGATGCCGAAGGTGACGTAGAACAGGGAGGCGATCAGCTGCGAGCGCAGGCTCCGCTTGGCCGCGCCGAGCGCGCGCAGACCCGCCGCCGCGCCGGTGGCGAAGCTCGCGCCGACCACGGCCAGGGTGACCGGGAGGATCAGCGGGGACGACGAGTCCCACACCGAGCCCATCACCCAGCGGCCGGCGCTGTCGGGCACCAGGAGCAGCAGGCCGAGGCCCCAGCACAGGGCGGCGCCCGCCTGGCCGCCGCCGAGGATCATGCAGAAGTGCTTCAGCCGGTGCGGGGCCCGCTGGAGCACGCGCGCGCCCTCGGCCACGGTGACCAGGGACAGCCCCATGAGCAGGGCCAGGAACGGCCCGAGGAGCTGCTCGGCCCCGCGGACCGCGCCGACGGCGGTGATGCCGGCGATGGCGCCGAGGCCGTACGCGCGCAGCTGGGACGCGCCGCTGTTGCTGACGTTCTCGACGAGGTAGCGGACGCTCAGGTCGCGCTGGGACCGGAGCCAGCCGGCCAGCTCGCGCGGGTGCGGCAGGATGCCGGTCTGGAACCAGCCGTAGACCGCGGCGAGCGCGGCCGCGATGCCCCAGGCGAGGATGAACGCGACGACCGTCCCGGCCCGGCCGGCCACGAACAGGGCCGGGACCAGGGCGATGCCGCACACCAGGTCGTTGAGGAACGCCTTCTTGCCCTGACCGCGGGCGAAGAACGCGAAGCGCCAGGCGTCCTGGAGCAGCAGGCCGGGCAGCACGGCGGCGAGCGCGACGAACGCGCTGCCGAGCGGGCCGCCCGCGGCCAGCCCGGCGACCAGGCTGATCAGCCCGGTCACGCAGCCCACGCCGATCGCGGTGCCCGACGCGCTCGCCACGCCCGAGCGCCACCGGTCCTCCGGCACGGCGCTGAACCGCACCATCAGCGGGTCGGTGGCCAGGCCGCGCGAGACGTTGAGCACCACGCCGTAGCTGACCCAGGCGAGGCTGAAGATGCCGAAGGCGAACGTGCCGAGCGAACGGGCCACGTACAGCCCCACGGCGAAGTTGGTCAGGCTGGACACCGCCTGGTCGCCGAGGCCCCAGCTGAGCCGTCCGGCCATCGCGCGCACCGCGCCCGATCGGAAGATCGAGCGCGGTGCACGGCGGTGGTTGGCCACGTCGCTCACTCCTTGACCAGACCGGCGTCGTGCAGGGCGCGGGCGGCGACGTCGACGATGTCGAAGGGCAGGCCGGCGCGCTCGGCGATGTCCAGGAGCGAGTGCGAACCGTCGGAGAGGTTGAGCACCCACAGCATCGCCATCTGGGCCTGCTTGGCGTCGCTGCGGCCGCCGAGGGAGTCGTACAGCCCGCGCTTGCCGAGCTGCGGCTCGCCGTACGGGCTGAGGTTGACGTACCGGCGGTTGCGGTCCAGGACGCCGAAGGCGTCTCGAAGCGCGCCGAGCGTGTCCTCCATGGCCGCGGGCGAGACGAAACCCGGGTTGTCGGCCGAGGTGTGGTACTCGGGGTAGCCCGCGTACGGCGTGCGCGTCAGCGAGCCGACGCCCAGGTTGAAGCCCGGCGAGCAGAACTGGCGCTCGTCGTAGCCGTACGGCGAGAAGTCGACGACTCGATGCTCCCGCGAGCGCAGCACGTGCTGCACCACGCGGTCGATCTCGGCGTCGTCGCGGCGGGACTTCTTGTACGTCAACGAACCGGTGTCGCCGGCACAGGCCAGCACGAGGCCGTGCCGCACCTTCTCGATCCGGGAAGCGTTGCGCGCCAGCCAGGTGATCGAGCCGATCGTCCCCGGCATGAACAGGAACCGGTAGGTGTAGTGCGGCTGCGAGAGAGCCAGCTGCTGGGCCAGCGAGATGGCCACCGCGATGCCGGCCAGGTTGTCGTTCGCCAGCGACGGGTGGCACACGTGGCAGGACACGATGACCTCGTCGGTGACCCGGCCGGGCACGACGTGCTCGGCGTAGGTCAGCGAACCGTCGGCCAGCGTCGAGTCGATGACGACGTCGTAGTCGCCGTCGGGGAGCGCGTCGAGCTTCTCCTGGGCGAGGCAGAAGCCCCAGGCCGGGGCGTAGTAGCTGGTCCGGTAGGGCACCCACGACGGCTGGTCGGGCAGCGTGTGCAGGTGCTCCCGCAGCTCGCTCAAGGGCATCCGCTGCCGCACCGGGACGCTGTACCCGACGACGTGCAGGTTCGACTCCCGGAAGTCGATCACGCGCTCGCCGGACGGCGTGGCGACGTACGCGTCCCGGATGTTCCACTCCTGCGGGATCGTCCAGTCCAGCACCGCCGTGCCGGTCGGGACCTCGTGCCGCTCCAGGGAAATGTGCTCGCCGATGATGTCCAGGGTCTGCCGCACGCCGTCGCCGGTGATGCTGCGGCAGATCGGGTACAGCCGCTCGACCAGGGCGTGCAGTTCCGCCCCGGTCCGCAGCTGCGGGGCCGCCACTAGTGCCGCCGGAGGGTGTCGTCGACGCGGCCGGCTTCGCCCTCGCTCTTCAGCCAGGCGAGCCGGGTGAACAGCTGCTGGAACGACTCCCGGGTCAGCCCGAACTTGCGGTAGGCCTCGATGAGCTCGACGGCGCCGTCCTTGACCGACCACTCGCAGGCGAAGCCCGGGATGGCCTCGCGGAAGCGCGAGAAGTCGACGCGGTACGAGCGCGGGTCGGCGCCCGCCTCGCCGGTGATGTTGAGCGTCGAGCCCGGCACGGCCTCGACGACCTCCTGGGCGATTTCGGCGACGGTGACGTTGTTGTCCTCGGTGCCGATGTTGAACGCCTTGTTGTGCACGGCCTCCTTCGGCGCCGTCAGGGCCGCCGTGAACGCGCGCGCGATGTCCTGGGCGTGCACCAGCGGCCGCCACGGCGTGCCGTCCGACAGCACCAGGACCTCGCCGGACAGGTGCGCGTGCGCGGTCAGGTTGTTCAGCACGATGTCGCCGCGCAGCCGCGGCGAGTAGCCGAACGCCGTCGCGTTGCGCATGTACACCGGCGTGAAGTCGTCGTCGGCGAGCTCGTGGACGTCGGCCTCGACGCGCACCTTCGACTCCGCGTACGGCGTCACCGGCCGCAGCGGGGCGTCCTCGTCGACCAGGTTGTCGCCGCCCGCGCCGTACACCGAGCAGGTCGACGCGTAGAGGTACCGCCCGACGCCGGCCTCCTTCGCCAGCTTCGCGAGCTTCACCGACGCGTGGTGGTTGATGTCGTAGGTCAGCTCCGGCGCGAGCGAGCCCAGCGGGTCGTTCGACAGCGCGGCCAAGTGGATCACCGCGTCGAAGCCCTCGACGTGCGAAAGCGTGACGTCCCGCAGGTCGACGACGTGGCCGGCCGGGTCGGCGGGGGCGGGCCCGAGCAGGCACTCCTCGAACAGCCCGGAGTCCAGGCCGACGACTTCGTGGCCGGCGGCGGCGAGCACCGGGGCCATCACCGTCCCCAGGTAGCCCTTGTGCCCCGTCAGCAACACCCGCATCGGATCAGCCCTTCAGATCTAGAGTGAGTTTCTTGACGAAAAACGCTTCGGCGTACTTCGCGGCGGCTTCGATCCCGCGGATCCGGGCCAGCCCGAGGAACGCCTCGCGGTCGTACCAGGGCCGGTGCCGCTGCGACGCGTAGTGCTCCTGCAGCAGCCGGACCTTGGCCTCGGCGACGTCGTCGTCGAGCGGCTGGTACACCGACGGGCTGCCGAGGTCGCCGTCCCACTTGACGATCTCGTAGCCCAGCGCGAGGTGGTCGCGGAAGGCCGTCGGCACCAGCTTGGCCAGGCCGCGGTGGTCCTGGTGGGCGTCGTCGGTGCGCGGCGCCAGGATGACGTCCGGGTCGGTCCGCCGCCGCAGCTCCTCCAGGGCGTTCTTGGCCTCTTCCCAGTGCGCCGGGAACCGCCCGTCCGGCAGCTTCAGCACCGTGACGTCGAGCTGCGCGCCCGGGCAGAACGCCGCCAGCGCCGCCCGCTCCTCGTCCTCGCGGGGCGTGCCGCCGCCGGAGAGGACCAGCGCGTCGACCTTCAGGCCCGGCCGCGACGCGCACAGCGTCAGCAGGGTCCCGCCGGCGCCGATCGCGATGTCGTCGCAGTGCGCGCCGAGGGCGACGACGCCGCCGAGCCGTCCCGGCCGCAGCCCGATCACGCGGTGCTCGCGACGGGCCGCTCCCAGAGGGCCCAGGGCTTCTCGCCGTGCGTGTACGCGTTGTCGAGGGCCGCGCGCTCCTTGACCGTGTCGGTCGGCTTCCAGAAGCCGCGGTACGGGTAGGCCAGGAGCCGGCCGCGCTTGGCCAGCTCGCCGCAGCCGTCGGCGACCAGGTCGCCGTTCTCCGGGATGTGGTCGAACACCTCCTGGCGGAGCACGAAGTACCCGCCGTTCTCCCACAGCGGCATTTCGCTGACCGCGGTGATCGAGCCGACCATGCCACCCTCGTCCATCTCCACGCAGTGGAACGACGACTGCGGCGGCACGACCATCATCGACGCACCCGCGTCGGTGTTGGAGAACCGCTCGATCATGTCGGGCAGCGGGACGTCGGACAGCACGTCGGCGTAGTTCGCGAGGAACATCTCGTCGCCGTCGAGGTAGTCGCGGACGCGGCGCAGGCGTTCACCGATCGGCGACTCGATGCCGGTCTGGACGAAGGTGATCGTCCAGTCGGCGATGTCGGTCGAGAGGAGCTCCGCCTGCCCGTTGCGCAGGACGAAGTCGTTGGAAATGGTTTCCTGGTAGTTCAGGAAGAAGTTCTTGATGTGCGCCGCGCCGTAGCCGAGGCACAGGATGAATTCGGTGTGGCCGAAGTGCGCGTAGTAGCGCATCACGTGCCAGATGAGCGGTCTCGGACCGACCATCGCCATCGGCTTGGGGACGTCGTCGGCCGCGCCGTTGCGCATCCGCATCCCGTAGCCACCGCAGAAGAGAACGACCTTCACTTCACTGCACCTCGACGATTTCCAGGTGGGGGATCGGGAACACGAGCTTGCCGCCCCACGCCCCGATGTAGGAGAGCTGTCCGGTCAGTTCCTCCCGGAGGTTCCACGGGAGGACGAGCACGTAGTCGGGCCGGTCGGCTTCGATCCGTTCCGGCGGCAGCACCGGGATGCGCGTGCCCGGGGTGAACCGGCCGTGCTTGTACGGATTGCGGTCGACCGTGTACTGCAGCAGGTCCGTCCGGATGCCGCAGTGGTTCAGCAGGGTGTTGCCCTTGCCCGGGGCGCCGTAGCCGACGACGGTCTTGCCGTCGTTGCGCGCCTCGATGAGGAACTTCAGCAGGTCCAGCCGCACGCGGGTGACGCGCTCGGCGAACTCGGTGTACCCGGACAGCTCGTGCAGCCCGGCGGCCTTTTCGCGCTCCAGGACGTCGGTCATCCGCTCGCTGGGCTCGCCCGCGACTTCGGCGGGACGCGCCCACAGCCGGATCGACCCACCGTGCGTCGGCACGAGCTCGACGTCGACCACGGTCAGGCCGCCGGTCGCGAGGGCCCGGCGCGCGGATTCGACCGTGTAGTACTGGAAGTGCTCGTGGTAGATCGTGTCGTACTGGTTCTTTTCGATCAGCGTGAGCAGGTGCTGGACCTCGATGGAGACCCAGCCGTCGTCCGCGACCAGGGCGCGCAGGCCCTTGGTGAAGCCGAGGACGTCGGGGATGTGCGCGTAGACGTTGTTCGCGGCCACGAGGTCCGCGGGCCCGTGCTCCTCGCGCACCTTCAGGCCGGTTTCCTCGGAGAGGAAGGCCGTCAGGGTGGGCACGCCGGCGTCGCGCGCCGCCTGCCCGACGTTCACCGAAGGTTCCACGCCCAGACACCGGATCCCGTGCCCGACGACGTGCTTGAGCAGGTACCCGTCGTTGCTCGCCACCTCGACGACGAACGACTTCTCGCCCAGCCCGAGCCGCTCGACCGCGCCGTCGACGAAGCGCTTCGCGTGCTCGACCCACGACGTCGAGAAGGACGAGAAGTACGCGTACTCGGTGAAGGTGTCGTCGGGGTCGATCAGCGGCGGGATCTGGGCCAGCCAGCAGTCGGTGCAGACCTTCAGGTGCAGCGGGAAGGTGGCTTCCGGCTCGTCGAGCTGCTCCGCCGTCAAAAATCGCTCACATGGGGGAGTCGCGCCGAGGTCGACGACGCCGGCCGTGTTTGTCGAACCGCAGAGTCGACATGTGGTCATCTACCAGGCTCCTTGGCTCGCGGTCGCGATATGCACCTGACACGTCGACCGGCGCCGGAAGGTCGTTACAGCGACGCGGGAGCGGCTGGTGGACCGATTCGGAACCGCAACCTGAATGGCCTAAGTGTGGTCAGGATCACCATCTGTGCCCGACCGTACCCGTAACGTCCACTGTGGACGCGGTCCTAGGCTGGCGGGATGACTTCGGAGCCGACTCCCCGCCTGAGCGGGGTCGCGGGCGTGGTGCTGACGGTCCGCTTCCTGACCGAGCTGGCGCTCCTGGGCGGTTTGGCCATGGCCGGCACCCAGCTCGGGAGCGGCGTGGTCCTGGCGATCGTCGACGCCGTCCTGCTGCCGGTGGCGGCGGCCGCGCTCTGGGGCCTGTTCATCGCGCCGCGAGCCCGCCGCCGGCTCCCGGAACCGGCCCGGTTCCTGCTGGAGTTCGCGCTCTTCGCGGTGACCGGCGTGGTGCTCGCGCTGGTGGGCTGGCTGGTTGCGGGCATCGCGGTGGCCGTCGTGGGAATCGGCGTAGCGGCGCTGACCCGGGTGGTCGCCAAGGACGGCTGAAAAGCCGTGAAGGCCACCTCGCGGTGGCCTTCACGAACTCGCGGAGGTGCGGGTCAGAACTTTTCGGCCGCCGGGATCACGTCGGCGGCGAACTTCTCCAGGATCGCCGGGTTGTGCACGTGCGGGACCATGCCCAGGGCCACGTGGATGCCCAGGCCGTTCAGCCGCTCCAGCTCGGCGACCAGCTCGCCCGCCTTCTCGCCGTGCTCGCCGACGTCGAGGATGTGGTAGACGGTCTTGGTGATCGAGTCGTAGTCGCGGCCCTCGTTCTCGCAGTGCTGCCGCAGCACGTCGAGCTTGCGCTCCAGCTCCGGGCCGTTGAACAGGTTGCACTGGTCGGCGTACTTGGCGACCAGCCGCAGCGTCTTCTTCTCGCCGCCGCCCCCGATCATGATCGGCGGCCGCGGCTTCGACAGCACCTGCGGCACGTTCAGCAGCCGGGAAGCGTCGAAGTGCTTGCTCTTGAAGGGCGCGTCGCCGTCGGCCCACATCTGCAGCACGTACTGGAGGTTCTCCTCCAGCAGTTCGAACCGCTCGGCCACCGGCGGGAACGGGAAGCCGAGCCCGCGGGACTCGTCCTCGTTCCAGCCCGCGCCGATGCCGAGGATCGCGCGGCCGCCCGAAAGCACGTCCAGCGTCGTGACCGCCTTGGCCAGCAGGCCGGGGTGCCGGTAGAGGACGCCGGTGACGACGGTGAGCAGCTTGGCGCGTTCGGTGTGCGCCGCGATGAAGCCGAGGGTGGTGTACGCCTCGAGCATGTCGTTTTCGACCGGGCCGACGCCGCCGATCTGGAAGAAGTGGTCCATGACGGCGATCGAGTCGAAGCCGGCCTGGTCGCCCGCGCGGACGACGGCGGCCAGGTCGGCGCCCAGTGCGGACGCCCCGTTCGGCCAGGTGAAGTCGGGGATCTGCAGTCCGAGTTTCATGCTTCCCGACCGTATACCTGGAGCTGCCCCAGCTGCGGAGTCAGAAGTCGCGGACCACGAAGACGCGGCCGTGCAGGGGATCGGTGACCCACACCGCGCGCGTGCGCTGGTCGACGGCGACGTCGCCGGGGTTGACGCCCAGCGCCAGCTCGCCGCTCAGCGCGCCCGCGGTGCCGTCGACGCGGGTGAGCCCGTTCTGGCCGCCGTTGGTGTACACCGTGTTCGTGCCCTGGTGCACGGCGATGGCGGAGGATTCGCTGCGCAGCAACACGGTCTTGCGTTCGGCGTGCGTGACGGAGTCCACAATGGACATGTGGTGGATGCCGGAGTTCGCGACGTAGACCGTGCCGCTCGCGTGGTGCACCGCGACGGCGGTCGGGTTGCGCCCGACCTTGACCGATGCGACGAACTCGCCGGAGTCGATCGAGAACACCTCGACCGAGTCGGTGGTGGTGCTCGCGCAGTGGGCCAGCTTGCGGCCGGGGTCGACGCCGATCCCGGTGAGGCTCGGTTTCGGGCCGGGCACGAGCGCGGCCAGCGTGCAGCTGATGCCGTCGAGCACGGCGAGCGTGCCGGTTCGGCCGCTCACGGCGTAGACGCGGTCGGCCTCCTCGTCGACCGCCAGCGCCGACGCGCCGGCGCCCGCGCCGACCACGCTGACCAGGTCGTGGGTGCGGCCGTCCAGCACCACCACGGTGCCCCCGGGCGGGTTCGCGACGTAGATCCGGCCCGCTTTCGCGTCGACCGCCACGTCACCGGGCTCGCCGCCGACGTGGACCACGTCGACGACCGACGCGCTGCGCGGATCGAGCACGGCCAGCGTCCCGGCCTGGGGATCGGTGACGTACCCGAGCCCGGTGACCGGGTTCACCGCGACCCCGGCCGGCGCCCCGCCGACGTCGATGGACCGGACGTCCGCCGCGCGCGCCGTGCCGGGCACAACGAGGGCGCCGGCGCCCGCCGTGACCAGCGCGAACAGCGTCCTCCGGGCTAGCCGGCGGCCTGGCATCGGCGCCTCCGCTCCTGATCAGCTCCTCGTTCGAGGGTAACCCGCGCCATCCCCACCCGAAGGAACTTCGCGTCCCCCGATCGCGTTGTTTCCACTGGGTAAACCACGGCGAAGGCGGACGGAGGCGAACGGGCGTGCACGGGCACCAGAACGGACTCAAGACGGCGATGCTGCTCGGCCTGCTGTCGGCGATCATCATCGCGATCAGCGGGCTCTTCGGCCGCGGTGCCCTGGTCATCGGCCTGGTCATCGCGCTCGGGATGAACGCGTTCGCCTACTTCAATTCGGACAAGATGGCGCTGCGCGCGATGCGGGCGCGGCCGGTGTCCGAGGTCGAGCAGCCCGCGATGTACCGGATCGTCCGCGAGCTCGCGCAGGTCGCCCGCCAGCCGATGCCGCAGCTCTACATCAGCCCGACGGTCGCGCCCAACGCCTTCGCCACCGGCCGCAGCCCGCGGCACGCCGCCGTGTGCTGCACCACCGGCATCCTCGACCTGCTCGACGAGCGCGAGCTGCGGGCCGTCCTCGGCCACGAGCTGTCCCACGTCTACAACCGCGACATCCTGATCTCCTGCGTCGCCGGCGCACTGGCCAGCGTGATCAGCGTGCTCGCGAACATCGGCCTGTTCTTCGGCGGCAACAACCGCGACGGGAACCCGCTGCTCAGCCTGCTGCTGATCTTCGTCGGCCCGATCGCGGCGGCTGTCATCCGGATGGGCGTGAGCCGGTCGCGGGAGTACCAGGCCGACGCGTCCGGGGCCGAGCTGACCGGCGACCCGCTGGGCCTGGCCTCGGCGCTGCGGAAGCTGGAGGCCGGCACGCGGGCGCGGCCCCTGGTCGCCGAGCCGCAGCTGGTGTCGCAGTCGCACCTGATGATCGCGAACCCGTTCCGCCCGGGCGAGGGCCTGAGCAAACTGTTCTCGACCCACCCGCCGATCGCCGACCGCATCGCCCGGCTCGAGGAAATGGCGCGCCGGCAGTTCTGAGCCCGTAGCACTTCGGCGCCCGGCGGCGATTCCCCACTGACGGTGGGATCGCTCAGGGGGAGAGCCGATGAACGTCGAGGGGTCGCTGCGCATCCATTTCACGTCCGAAGACCTGGGCCGGCTGCGGCTCGCGGGGGCGACGGACTGGCTGTGGGAAGTGGTGCTGAGCCTGCACGTGCTGCAGAACCGGCAACCGGACCTGGTGTTCGGCCGCTGGCGGCAGCAATCGGCTTCCACGGTTTCGCCGGACCTCGCCGGCTTTCTCAACGCGGTCAATCCCTGCGCCCGCTACTTCCCGGACTTCCTCACACCGGTGACCCGCACGGGGGATATCGCCGCCGGGATCGACGCGGTGCGGTGCACACCACGGACGCAGTTTTCCGTTCAATTGACGGAACTGGCGAGGACGCGGGTGCTGCCGCCCAGCGTGCAGCAGCTTTCCACCGGGGACAAGGACGCGGTCGCGCACGCTTGCCGGGCGTTGCGCAGCTATTACGACACCGCGATCGCCCCGTTCCGGCCGCGGATCGACCGCCGGCTGGCGGAGGTCCGCGCCGGGTACGCCCGGACCATGGCCACCGGTGGCAGCGAGGCGTTGCTGCGGTCGCTCGCGCCCGGCTGCGACTGGCGTCCGCCGCTGCTGGTGGCCCGCTATCCGCACGACGCCGACCTGCACCTCGACGGCCGGGGACTGCTGCTCATCCCGTCCTTCTTCTGCGTCCGCACGCCCGTCACGCTCGTCGACCGCGAGCTGCCGCCGGTGCTGGTCCTGCCGGTCCGGCACGATCCGCGCTGGGTCTCCGGCGGCCCGTGCGCGGCGGGCGGCGGCACGCTCGGCGAGCTGCTCGGGGACACCCGGGCCCGCATCCTCGACCTCGCCGGGACCGACGCGCTCGCCACCGGGACCATCGCCGGGAGGCTGCGGATTTCGGCGCAGACCATCAGCTACCACACGAGGATCCTGCGTGACGCCGGCCTGATCACCAGCCACCGTGAAGGCGCTTCGGTGGTGCACCACCTCACGCCCATGGGCCTCGCCCTGCTGAACGGCCTGCCGACCCCGGTCCGGCACTGGTGACGGACTACGAACCTGGTCGAAATGTCTGGTGCCGGCCGGGTGCGTGGTGAGGATCGAGCTGTCCGTTACGACACCTCGACGATGGGGAGAAGTCCATGGTGAAACATCGGCCGATCGCCGTTCTGCTCAGTCTGGCCGCCGGTTTGCTGCTGGCGGTGGGGCTGGTGGCACCCGCATCCGCGGCGACCCTCCGGAGCCAGGCCTGCACGATCGAAGCCACCGCGTACGTCCAGCAGGGGAACACGAACGTCGTCACGGCGGCGCGCACCACGTGCCGCACCGCCCAGGCGGCGCCCGATTCGGTGGCCGCGAACGTGCACGTCGGCTACGGGTGCCGGGACAGCAACTTCGAAGGCACCTGCTGGTGGTTCGATGTGGCGAGCCCCGGCTGCTCGGGCGGCCGGACCTGGACGTGGAGCAGCATCACGCAGAACAACGTCCTGTCGTCCTGGGAGGCCGTCGGGACCTGCAGCCATGGCATCCTCTACGACCTGCCCGGCCCGGGTGGCGCCAGCATCACCTGCTACACGTGCTACGGGCTCGGCAGCATGAACGACAAGACCTCGGCGCTGCGGGTCTACCCGTAACGCTAGGCCGAAGCTCCCGCCGCTACGGCGACTGCCTTGACGTAGTCGCCGTAGCCGGACTTCGCGAGCTTCTCGCCCAGCGCGTAGCACTCGTCGGCGCTGATGAAACCCATGCGCAGGGCGATTTCCTCGAGACACGCGATGCGCACGCCGGTCCGGTGTTCCAGCACCTGCACGAACTGGCCGGCTTCGAGCAGCGAGTCGTGCGTGCCGGTGTCGAGCCAGGCGAACCCGCGGCTGAGCTCGACCAGCGTCGCGCGGTCCTGGCGCAGGTAGGTGAGGTTGACGTCGGTGATCTCGAGCTCACCGCGCGCCGACGGCTTCAGCGCGCGCGAGATGTCGACGACCTCGTTGTCGTAGAAGTACAGCCCGGTGATCGCCTTGTTGGAGCGCGGCTTCGCGGGCTTTTCTTCGATGGTGCGCAGTTTGCCCGACTCGTCGACCTCGCCGACGCCGTAGCGCTCGGGGTCCTTGACGGGGTAGCCGAACAGGACGCAACCGTCGAGTTCGCGCACGGCCTGCTGCAGGCGGCCGGAGAACCCCTGGCCGTAGAAGATGTTGTCGCCGAGGACGAGGGCCACGTCGTCGTCGCCGATGAAGTCCGCGCCGATCACGAACGCCTCGGCCAGGCCGTTGGGGCTGGGCTGCTCGGCGTAGGAGAACGAGACGCCGAACTGGCTGCCGTTGCCCAGCAGCCGGCGGAACATCGGCAGGTCGGTGGGGGTGGAGATGACGAGGATCTCGCGGATCCCGGCCAGCATCAGCACCGAGATCGGGTAGTAGACCATCGGCTTGTCGTAGACGGGGAGCAGCTGCTTCGACACCGCCTGGGTGATCGGGTGCAGACGTGTGCCGCTGCCTCCGGCCAGCACGATGCCCTTCATGGACGGCCTCCCTCTCTTCGGCGAACTCGGGCCTCACCCTACGGGCCGCCGCTAGAAGCCGGATCCCTTACCGAAGTAGGCCTTGCACCCCGAATCGTCCTCGGTGGCGATCTCGAGCACGTTCCGGCCGTCGTCGACGGGCAGCAGCGTCGAGGAGTAGTTGGGGCAGAAGTTGTTGTAGATGCCGGTGATGTGCACGGGAGCGGGCAGCTCGTACCAGTTGCCGCTGCCGAAATCGTCGTTCGCGAGCAGCACCTGCCCGTTCTGCGGCTGCGGCCGGCCTCGGGCGTCGGTGTAGATCTGCCCGACCATGACGATCCGCACCCCGTTCGGCCCGCCGGGGAAAAGGGCGATGGTTTGCGCATGCTGGAAGTAGTTGCCGGCCGCGGTGTCCACCCGGGTGCCGGGGTCGGCGGGGTCGCCCCAGTTGGCGCCGTCGGCGGAGATCCGGAAGTACGGGTCGCAGTAGCGGTCGCGGAAGTTGCAGATTTCGTAGGCGAAGTAGTAGCGCCCGTCGGGCAGCCGCCGGACGATCGGCATGCCGGGCCGCACGCGGTCCGGCGGGATGGCCACGGTGAGCTGTTTGGTGCCCCAGGTCACCCCGTCGGTGGAGGCGACCCGGTTCAGCACCTGCGCGTACTTCGGCGCCTGCGTCTCGTCGGCGAAGTGGAGCCAGAGCGTGCCCCCGGCGTCGACGGTGAACTCGGGTTCCCAGATGCCGTCGATGTTGTGCGAACGCGCGGCCTCGGACAGGAAGGTCCAGGAGTGGCCACCGTCCTTGCTGGCCCAGACCCGGATCCCGACCCGGCGCTGAGCCCCGGCGTCCTGTCGGTAGGACGCGGCCCACAGCAGCGTGCCGGCGCGGAGTTCGCCGACGCGTTCGGGCAGCTCGAAGACGGTCCCGCAGCACATCCCGGCCCGCCCGTCCGGGTCGCGGATCGCCCCGATCCGGTGAAAGGACTCGCCTTCGTCGGTGCTCTCGAGCACCGGGGTGAACTTCCCGCCGGCGTCTTCGCTGGTCAGCGTGGCAATGATGGGCCCGGTGTGAAGGCGGATGAGCCGTGGATAGGCCCCGAAGCCGGGGACGAGCAGGTGCCGTTCGGCAGCACGGGCGGGCGTGAGGAGCGAGGCGACGGCGGTGAGCGAAAGCACGACAGCGAGCCAGCGACGCATCCCTCGACCCTCCTCGGTGACTGCGCGATTACAACACGCTGATGAGGACGGTGATCACGTCCGCACACGCGCGTCCGGGTGACGTAACGCGGCGGCTCCGGGTGTCGAAAGATCACCGGGGCCACTTGGCGGCCCACGAGGGGGATTCGATGAAACTCAGGCTGAGCTGCGCGCTGCTGGTGTTCCTGACCGGCGCATGCGCACCGTCAACGGGCTACGGAACGATCGTCGCGAACCCGACGCACGCGCTGCCGACCCCCACGACGACGGCACCCCCGGCCCCCCGTGACGTGCCGACGGAGACCCACACGGGCAAGGGCAGCGGCGAGTTCGAGACCACGTGGCCCCCGGACCAGCTGGGCTTCTTCACGTTCGACTGCCCGAAGTGCAGTTCGAACGTGATCATCGACACGGACGGCGGCGAGCACGGCCTGGTCAACGCGATAGGCGCGTACCAGGGCACGACGTGGATGAACACGGACCCCCAACGCCCGACGAAGCGGGTGACGATCCACGCGAACGCGGCCTGGACGGCCACGATCGCGGACTACCGGAGCATTGCCACGGCCGAGCGGGGAAAGCCGGTCCCGGGCAAGGGCGACGCGGTCCTGAAGCTCCCCGCGGGTGTGACGCGCATCCAGTTCACGGCGAAAACCCGGGGCAACATCGCGATCTGGATGATGTCCGAGAAGGACAGAGACCTGCTGCTGAACCAGATAGGCGACGTCCAGGTGGAGCGCGACGTGCGGGGCCCGGCGTACGTGATGGTGGAGGGCTACGAGACGACCTGGACGTTGACGCCGGCCTGACAAGGCCGCGCGGGCACCCGAACCAGGGCGCCCGCGCCGTCGATCACCGGTAGTTCGTGAACTGAAGCGCGATCTCGAAGTCCTTGCCCTTCAACAACGCGATGACGTCCTGAAGCTGGTCCTTCTTCTTCCCGGACACCCGCAGCTGATCCCCCTGGATCTGGGCCTGGACGCCCTTCGGGCCCTCGTCCCGGATGAACTTCGCGATCTGCTTCGCCTTGTCCGACGCGATCCCCTGCAGGATCTTCCCGCCGATCTTGTAGATCTTGCCCGACAGCGCCGGCTCGCCCGCCTCGAAGGCCTTCAGGGAGATGTTCCGCTTGATCAGCTTCTCCTTGAACACCTCGACCGCGGCCAGGGCGCGCTCCTCGGTCTCGGACTCGACCGTGAGCGCCTCCTCGCCGGCCCAGTTGATCGTCGTGCCGGTGCCGCGGAAGTCGAACCGGGTGCCCAGCTCCTTGCTCGCCTGGTTGAGCGCGTTGTCCACCTCCTGGCGGTCGACCTTGCTCACGACATCGAAAGAGGGATCCGCCACGTGTCCTCACACCTCGTACTCGCTCGTCAGAGGCCACCCAGCCTAGCCCCTGCCACCCGACGGGTAACCCGGTTGACCCCCTCGCTACTCCGTTGGGTAAGCTTCTCCCCGGCCGGTGAGACCGGTCTTGGCGGGTTACCCGAGTGGCCAAAGGGGACTGGCTGTAAACCAGTTGGCTTACGCCTACGGGGGTTCGAATCCCTCACCCGCCACCCACCGAAGGAGCCCCGCGTTTGCGACGCGGGGCTCCTTCGTGCGTGTGTGTGCCGTACCCGTCGTGACGTCCGAACGGCGCAGCCGGCTTACCCGTTCTGGTGCGGTCAATTCCGGAATTGACTTCGCAGGGTGACCGTGTCCATTTTTGGCCGTCCGGGACCGCCGCATTCGGATATGTGAACCCGGCATCTTCCCTGTTCGTCGGCTATGTGTTATTTGGGAGATATCGTCCGGTGATCGGTGCGCTGTCCGGTAAAGCGGCGCCTCGGGTGACCGCGCTGGACGATTCGGGGGAAGATCCGCTGCGCCTTTCGATGTGATTCCTGAAATTCACCTTGCACGGGGTAACGCATTTCTTGAGCGACTCGACCCCAGTCTGGGGCACAGGCTTCCGGGGAATTCCACCGAGCCGTTGGAGGAGCACATGTCCATTCCCGTGACGTTGCGACCGGTCCGCGAGGAGCTGGTCCGGGTGCAGTACGCCGAACCCGGGCTCGTCGCCGGCTACGCGAACGACCACGCCGGATGGGGACCCACCGCGCGCTACCACCATTCGCGCCGCTACGCCATCGACCAGGTGCTGGCCGGCTGCTCCGGCGGCGACCTGCTCGACGTCGGCTGCGGGCCCGGGATGATGGTGCGCCACCTGCTCGACACCCGGGCCGGGGACTTCCGCGTCACCGCGTGCGACCAGTCGCCGGCCATGATCGACGCCGTCGCGGCGCGGGTCGGCGACTCCGTGAAACTTTCCGTCGGCGACATCCAGGAGATGCCGTTCGCCGACCGGCAGTTCGACGTCGTCCTCGCGATGGGCGTCCTCGAGTACACCGACGCCGTGCTCGCCCTGCACGAGGTCGCCCGGGTCACCCGGCCCGGCGGGCTCGTCGTGGCGACGATGCTCAACCCGAGGAGCCCGTACCGGCTCTTCGAATGGGGTGTCTTCTGGCCCGCGCGCCGCACCCTCGGCGCGCTCGAACGGCTCGTCGGCGTCCCGCCGTCGAGACGGCACGGGGCCCGGCGCACCGGGATCGTCGCGCTGACCCCGCGGCGCCTGCGAGAACTGCTGTGGCGCGCCGGCCTGCAGCCGGAAGAGGTCATCGCCTACGACGTCACCGCGGCGGTGCCGCCGTTCGACCGGCTCGTCCGGCGCCGCGACCGCTCGTGGCGGGCGCACCCGGAGACGACGATCGCGCGCGGGGCCAAGCGCTGGCTCGGCACCGGCTACCTGGTCGCCGCCCGGAAGCTCCACGGATAAGGGGGAACGGCCGGTTTCCCTTGCGGGAGAGGGAAACCGGCCGTTCTGGCGGCGGCGCTCGGGGTTACGCCGCCTGGGAAACCGGCGTCGAAGCCGGGGTCAGGGCGAGGTCGAGGACCTCGCGGACGTTGGCCACCGCGTGCACGTCCAGCTGGGCCAGCACCTCGGCCGGGACGTCGTCGAGGTCCGGTTCGTTGCGCTGCGGGATGATCACCGTCTTCATCCCCGCCCGGTGCGCCGCCAGCAGCTTCTGCTTGACGCCGCCGATCGGCAGGACGCGCCCGGTCAGCGACACCTCGCCGGTCATCGCGACGTCGGCCTTGACCACGCGGCCGGAGAGCAGCGACGCCAGCGCCGTCGTCATCGTGACGCCGGCCGACGGCCCGTCCTTCGGGACCGCGCCCGCCGGGACGTGCACGTGGATGCCGCGCTTGCGCAGGTCACCCACCGGCAGCTCCAGCTCCGCGCCGTGCGAGCGCAGGTAGGACAGCGCGATCTGCACCGACTCCTTCATCACGTCGCCGAGCTGGCCGGTCAGCTGCAGCCCGGACGCGCCGGACTCCTCGTCGGCCAGCGACGCCTCGATGTAGAGGACGTCGCCGCCCGCGCCGGTCACCGCCAGGCCGGTCGCCACGCCCGGGGTCGCCGTGCGCTGCGTCGAGGCCGGCAGCGACGACTCCGGGATGTGCCGCGGGCGGCCGAGGTAGGTCTCCAGGTCGGGGGCGTCGATCGAAAGCGGCAGCGCCACCTCGTCCAGGGCCACCTTGGTCGCGACCTTGCGCAGCACCTTGGCGATCGTCCGGTTCGCGTCGCGCACGCCCGCCTCGCGGGTGTACTCGGCGGCGATCCGGCTGAACGCGGCGTCCGTCAGGACGACGTCGTCGACGCCGAGGCCGGCGCGCTCCAGCTCGCGGGGGAGCAGGTGGTCGCGGGCGATGGTGACCTTCTCGTGCTCGGTGTAGCCGTCCAGCGTGACGAGCTCCATGCGGTCCAGCAGCGGGCCGGGGATGGTCTCCAACGCGTTGGCCGTGGCCAGGAACACGACGTCGGACAGGTCCAGCTCGACCTCGAGGTAGTGGTCGCGGAACGTGTGGTTCTGCTCCGGGTCCAGCACTTCGAGCAGCGCCGCGGTCGGGTCGCCGCGGTAGTCGGCGCCGACCTTGTCGATCTCGTCGAGCAGCACGACCGGGTTCATCGAGCCGGCTTCCTTGATGGCGCGGACGATCCGGCCGGGCAGCGCGCCGACGTACGTGCGGCGGTGACCGCGGATCTCCGCCTCGTCGCGGATGCCGCCGAGCGCCACGCGGACGAACTTGCGGCCCATGGCCTTCGCGACGGACTCACCCAGCGACGTCTTGCCGACCCCGGGAGGGCCCGCGAGGGCGAGCACCGCGCCCGAACGACGGCCGCCGACCGGGCCCATGCCCGATTCCGCGCGGCGCTTGCGCACGGCCAGGTACTCGATGATGCGTTCCTTGACGTCGTCGAGCCCGGCGTGGTCGGCGTCGAGCACCGCCCGCGCGGCCGCGATGTCGTAGACGTCCTCGGTGCGCTCGTTCCAGGGCAGCTCCAGGACGGTGTCCAGCCAGGTGCGGATCCAGCCGCCCTCGGGGGACTGCTCGGACGTGCGGTCCAGCTTGTCCACTTCGGCCAGTGCGGCCTTCTTGACGGCGTCGGGCAGTTCGGCGGCCTCGACGCGGGCGCGGTAGTCCGTCTCGTCGGCGGTGCCGTCGAGCTCGCCGAGCTCCTTGCGGATGGCCTCGAGCTGGCGGCGCAGCAGGAACTCCTTCTGCTGCTTCTCCATGCCCTCGGCGACGTCCTTGCGGATCGTGTCGGTCACTTCGAGCTCGGCGAGGTGCTCCTTGCTCCACTCGAGGGCCTTCTCCAGCCGGGCGCTGACGTCGAGCGTGGTCAGCAGTTCGAGCTTCTGCTCGGTGGACAGGTACGGCGCGTTGCCGGACAGGTCGGCGACCGCGGAGGCGTCTTCGACCTGCTGGACGGCGTCGATCAGCTGCCAGCCGCCGCGCTGCTGCAGGATCGAGATGACGACGGCCTTGTACTCGGCCGCGAGCTGCGCGGTCCGGTCGTCGGTGGTCTCGGTGGTGTCTTCGGCGTGCACCCAGCGGGCGGCGCCGGGGCCGTCGGCGATCCGGCCGACGAGCGCGCGGCCGGTGCCGCGCAGCAGCACGGCTGCCTTCCCGCCGGGCACGCGGCCGATGCGCTCGACCGTGGCGACGGTGCCGAAGCCGGCGTACTCGCCGTGGGCGCGCGGGACGATCAGGACCTCGGCCTTGGTGGCGCCGGTCGACCGGATGCCGGGGAAGGAGGCTTGGGTGGGGGTGTTGGCCTGGGCGGACTCCACCGCGGCCCGCGTCTCGGTGTCGCTCAGGTCGAGCGGGACGACCATGCCCGGCAGCACGACGTCGTCATCGAGCGGGAGCACGGGCAGGAGGCGGGTGTCGGACATGTGCACTCCTCGGTTAGTTGAGTCTGCCTAGCTCAACTCTCCGATGGGTGTGTTTGTTTCCGATGGTGCGTTCGCCCACAGCGATCGGGAAAACTGCAGGTCAGGAGCCTGGCTTCGCCGCGACGGCGCACCACGCGAACGGCCGGGCCTCCGCTTCGAGGGCGTTGATCTTCCGGTCCGGCCGCCAGTCCGGCAGGTGCACGATGCCCGGCTCCAGCAGCGGCCAGCCGCCGAAGAGCGGCTCGATCTCTTCGCGGTTGCGCAGCCAGACCGGGTTGCTCGTCTTCCGGTACTGCTCGACGAACCAGCGCAGCCCCTCCAGGTACGGGCCGCTGCCGTCGCCCTCGCTCATCTGCGAAATCGCCAGCCAGCTGCCCGGCGCCAGCGCGTCGCGGTACGCCGCCAGGAGGCCGTCCGGGTCGTCGTCCGGCCCGACGAAGTGCAGCACCGCCGCCATGATCAGGCAGACCGGCTGGGAGAAGTCGATCAGCCGCCGCGTTTCTTCGGCGCGCAGCACGGACTTCGCGTCGCGCATGTCGGCCTGGACGATGCCGGCCCAGTCGGTCGCCATGCCCTCTTCGAGGATGAGCGTCGCGTGGGCGACCGCGACCGGCTCGTAGTCGACGTACACGACCTTCGCGTCGTGCTCCTCGGGCAGCTCCGCCTCGACGACCTCGTGCACGTTGCCGGCCGTCGGCACGCCCGAGCCGAGGTCGATGAACTGCCGGATGCCGGCCCGCAGCGCCGCGCGCACCGCGCGGTTCATGAACTCGCGGTTCTGCTTCGAGCCCGGGCGCACCAGCGGCCACTGCTGTTCCATGCGCCGGCCGAACTCGCGGTCCACGGCCCAGTTCTGGGTACCGCCCAGGTACCAGTCGTAGATCCGGGCCGCGGACGGCTTCTCGGTGTCGACACCCTCGGGCGCTCTCGGCGCGGAATCCCGCTGGTCGGTCACTTCCGGCTCCCCTCACTCCTGGCGAGGGTCAGCCTATAAGCCCTGGGCAGCCGCGGTAATCCTCCAGTAGTTCACCGAACAGCCGGTCGACGCTGCCAGTACGTCCACAGCGGGCGGTAGCCCTGCGCGTACCAGAACGGCGTCGAGAGCGGGTTCGCCGCCGCGTGGTGCAGCAGGACGACGTCGGCGCCTTCCTCGTCGAGGACGTGGTGGGCGTGCGTCGCCAGCGCGGTGCCGACGCCGGAGGACCGCGCCGCCTCCGCCACGGCCAGCGACGACAGGTACCCCACCCGGGAGGCGGCGACGCGGCCGCTGATCCAGCCCGTCTCGCCCGGGTGCTGGACGCTGACCATGCCGAGCGGACGGCCGTACAGCTCGGCGATCCACAGCGGCGGCTCCGGCCGCTTCAGCTGCTCGGCGAGGTCCTTGGCCAGGATCTCCTCGACGCCGGTGCGCCAGTTCACCGTGCCGTACTGGGCGTCGTAGGAATGCAGTTCCATGCCGAGCGCCACGGCGGTTTCGAGGTCGCCGGGCTCGGCGCGGCGGATCTTGACGCCGGGCGTGCCGAGCGGGGTCGCCGGGATCAGCCGCTGCGCGGGCCGGACCGCGACCACCCGCAGCGGGGCGAACCCGTGGTGCAGCATTTCGCGCGCACCGGCGGCGTCGCGGCTCGCGCGCGGCACGATCGCCGCCGTCTCCGTGTCACCCGGCTCGGCGACCGCGCGCAGATGTTCATCCCAACGGGTGAGGAGGGCGTCGAGGACGGCGGCCGGCTGCGGGCCGGCCAGCTGGAGGTCGAGGCGGTGCTCGGTCAGGGCGCGCCACGGCGCGTTGGGGGCGTCGCGGTCGACCTGGACGCGGGACGCCAGCCCGGACGCGGCGGAGCCGCCCGTCGCCACCTCCAGGACCACGGCGTTTTCCGCCGCCTCGAAGGGAGTCGAACCGGGGAGCAGGGGATCCACCGCCGCGAGCCGGGCCGCGTGTTCGGTGGCAATCACGTCGCTGTGCATGGGGCCATTGAAGCGCTATGCGGCTTCGCGTGTGCAGGGGAACCGGCAGAGTTACGACACCACCCCGTCCGGGGGTTCCGGGTGGCGGAGCCCCCGGCCCGGGGCGCAGCCCCGGTTGTCACAGTTTCACCCCTTGGTCCACGCAGGTCAGCGCGTTCGAGGCATTGTTAACCCTGGGGTGATCTCCTACTGTCTCGAAAGGGACACGGGTACGCCTGACGGGGTACGGTATGGCCCTTGTCCACACCCGAAGTCACGGATCAGCACCGGTGGACAAGCTGGGAGGGAAGGTCGGATGCCGGACACCAACGCCCACGGCGACGCCGTCGCACAGGCGCAGCCCGGGCCGGGAGCCGCTTCCGGGACACCACCGCAGGCCTCCGCCGAAGCCCGCACCGACGAGCGCCGGTTCCGCGTCTACACCTTCGCCGTCCTGAGCATCGGGCTCGTCGCCGCGTTCGCGGTCGGCTCGTGGCTGCCGTTCGAATGGAACGACCGGCTGCTGTGGATCGGGCCGGTGCTCGCGGTCGCGTTCCTGCTCGCCGAACAGCTCGGCATCAACGTCGACGTCCGCAGCGGCATCTCGTGGACGATCTCCTTCACCGAGATCCCGCTCGTCATCGGCTTCTTCATCGCGCCGTTCGAAGTCGTGCTGGCCGCGCACCTGGTCGCCGGGATCGGCACCCTGCTCGCCCGGAAGGTCGCCGGCCGCGTCCTCTACAACGCGGGCGCGTTCCTGCTCGAAATCACCGGTGCCTTCGCGGTCGCCGGGCTGGTGAAGCACCTGGTCGGGACGGGCGACAGGATCCCGTGGGTCGCGGCGCTGGCCGGCACCCTGACCGCGCCGCTGGTGAGCACGCTGCTCGCGCTGGCCGCGGTCCGCGTGCTGCGCCGCCGGATGCGGGTCAGCACCGCGGTCCGGCTCACCGCGCGGATCCTGGTCGTCGGCTTCGTCAACGCCTCCGTCGGCCTCTCCGGCTACCTCGTCATCTCCAGCACGCCCAAGGCGTGGCCGCTGGTGCTCGCCGTCTTCCTCGGCCTCACCGCGCTGTACTGGGCGTACTCGGACCTGCTGCGCGAGCAGCGGGACATGGAGGCGCTCTCCGACGTCAGCCTGATGGTGGCCCGCTCCGGCCAGCAGGCCGCGGCGCGCCCGGCCAGCCGCGCGGACGAGCTCGTCGGCGGCGTCGACGTCCGCGAATGGGCGACGATCGCCGAGCGGATCAAGGACCAGCTCGCCGCCGGCCGCGTCGTGCTGCGGCTCCGGCTGGAACCGAAGGACACCATGCGGGTCGTGGTCGCGGGGGACGACCTGCCCGCCGCCGATCCGGCCGCCGACGACCCGCTGCTGCGCCTGCCCGGCGCGCACGTCCGGCACTTCCGGATCACCGAGGCCAACCCCGACGTCCGCGCGGCGCTGCTCGACCGCGGCGCGCAGGAGGCGCTCGTCGTCCCGCTGCGCAGTGCGAACCGGCTGCTCGGCGTGGTCGAGGCGCACGACCGGCTCTCCCGCTGGCGCGGCTTCGGCAAGTACGACGTCCAGCTGCTCGGCACGATGGCCAGCCACCTCGCGACGTCGCTCGACAACCGGCGGCTGCTGGCGACGCTGCGCCACGACGCCTACCACGACCCGCAGACGGGGCACCTCAACCGGCCGGGCTTCCAGCAGGTGGCGAAGGAACCGCTGCGGGACTTCGCGAACGCCGTGGTGCTGCGGATCGACCTCGACGTCTTCTCGACGGTCAGCGACGCGCTCGGCTACGCCTGGGCCGACCGGATGGTCGTCGCCGCGGGCCGCCGCATCCGCGACGCGCTCGGCCCCGACGTCCCGCTCGCCCGGCTCGAAGGCGCGTCCTTCGCGGCGCTGCTCGTCGGCTGCCCGCCGGAAGAGGCCCACCAGGCGGCGGTGCGGCTGCGCGAAGAGCTGTCGGCGCCCTACCCGGTCGACCGGCTGTCGGTCGAGGCGAACGCGATGATCGGCTACGCGACGACGTCCGCGGAGGAACCCGGCGACGTCGTCGACATCGAGGGCCTGCTGCAGCGGGCGGACGTCGCGGTGCGGGCGACCAAGGGCGGCGAAGAGGTCCGCGGCTACGTGCCGAGCATGGGCCAGATCTTCCTGCGCCGGTTCCAGATGGTCACGCAGTTCCGGCAGTCCCTCGAGGACGGCCAGGTCAGCGTGCACTACCAGCCGAAGATCACCCTGCCGAACCGGCAGGTGCAGGGCGTCGAGGCGCTGGTCCGCTGGGTGCACCCGGAGTTCGGCCGGCTCGGCCCGGACGAGTTCGTCCCGGCCATCGAGGCGGCCGGCCTGATCGGCGTCCTGACGGGGTTCGTGCTCGGCGAGGCGCTCAAGCGCTGCCGCAAGTGGCTCGACGAGGGCCTGCGGATCTCGGTCGCGGTCAACCTGTCGGTGCGGAACCTGGCCGACGAGGACTTCCCGAACAAGGTGGCCCGCGAGCTGGAGCACCACGGCATCCCGCCGGAGCTGCTGACGTTCGAGCTGACCGAGTCCGGCGTGATGTCCGACCCGCAGAAGGCGCTGCCGATCCTGCGGGAGCTGCACTCGCTGGGCATCACGCTCGCCGTGGACGACTTCGGGACCGGGTACTCGTCGCTGGCCTACCTGCGGCAGCTGCCGGTCGACCAGGTGAAGATCGACAAGAGCTTCGTCCTCGGCATGGGGACCGACCTCGGCGACCTCGCGGTGGTCCGGTCGATCGTCGAGCTGGGGCACTCGCTCGGGCTGACGGTGGTGGCCGAGGGCGTCGAGGAGGACGTGGCGCGCGACCAGCTCGAGGCGATGGGCTGTGACGTCGCCCAGGGCTACCTGATCTCGCGGCCGCTGCCGGAGGACCGCCTGGAGGCGTGGCTGCAGGCCCGCACCGCACGCTCGCCGGGGCGGCACTCGGAGACCGTGCTGACCCTGCTGACCTGAGGTTTTGTGGTTTGGGGACCCCGGTTGCACGGCCGGGTGACGGCCCTTGCTAATCTTTCCAAGTCCTCGCGAGAGGCCAGGCCCCTTTAGCTCAGTCGGCAGAGCGTCTCCATGGTAAGGAGAAGGTCTACGGTTCGATTCCGTAAAGGGGCTCACGACCTCAGCCGCGTCACGCCTGCGTGTCGCGGCTTGGGTCATGTAAGGGCGGTGTAGCTCAGTTGGCAGAGCAAGCGGCTCATAATCGCTGTGTCGCCGGTTCAAGTCCGGCCACCGCTACGCGGTAACGACGGGGCTGGCCCCCGGACCTGAGAGAGAAGGAAACGCTGTGGCTGCCACCGACGTGCGACCCAAGATCACGCTGGCGTGCGAAGAGTGCAAGCACCGCAACTACATCACCAAGAAGAACCGGCGCAACAACCCGGATCGCCTGGAGATGAAGAAGTTCTGCCCGAACTGCGGTACGCACCGGACGCACAAGGAAACCCGCTGACGACGTAGCGCGTTCACACCAGCTCGAAGAAGCCGCCCTGGGATTCCCCGGGCGGCTTCTCCCTGTTGGTAGCCTCGTCGCCGTGCCCTTGGACCAGTCGTTCACCGGGCGGAGCTATCCGCCGCAGACCAGTTACGAAGTGAGCCGGGAGAAGATCCGGGAGTTCGCCGACGCGATCGGCGACGCGAACCCGCTCTACCGCGACCCGGAGGCGGCCCGCGAAGCCGGCCACCCGGACGTGATCGCCCCGCCGACCTTCCTCACGATCATCAACCTCGCCTCGATCAACGCGATCGTCGCCGACCCCGAGCTGGGGCTCGACTACTCGCGGATGGTCCACGGCGACCAGGGCTTCACCCACACGCGCCCGGTGTTCGCCGGCGACGTGCTCGAGGTGACGACCCACATCGACGCGATCATGGCCCGCGCCGGCAACGACTTCATCAACCTGCGCGCGGAAATCACCGACGCGTCGGGCCAGAAGGTCTGCACCACCCGCGCGCAGCTGGTGGTCCGAGGGGAGACGGCGTGAACACCGGCGACGAACTGCCCGCCATCGAGGTCCGGATCACCCGCGAGCAGCTGGTCCGCTACGCCGGCGCGGCACTGGACTTCAACCCGATCCACTGGAACGAGGCGTTCGCGAAGGACGTCGGCCTCCCGGACGTGATCGCGCACGGGATGCTGACGATGGCGGTGGCCGGCCGCGTGGTGACGGACTGGCTCGGCGACCCGGGCCGGCTGGTCGACTTCAGCGCCCGCTTCACGCGCCCGGTGGTGGTGCCGAACACGCCCGAGGGCGCCGTGGTGGAGGTCAGCGGGAAGGTGGCGGACGTCAAGGACGACGGCATCGCGCGGATCGACCTCGTGGTGAAGTTCGACGGCAAGACCGTGCTGGGCAAGCCCCAGGCCCTGGTCCGCACCTGAGCCCGCCCGCCCGCCGGGTCGTGAGTGTTTAGGCGGGTTCTAACCCGTCTAAACACTCACGACGAGCTGCGGCAGAGCTTGTCAGGGGAGCTTCAGCAGGGACACCACGGCGTCGGCCATGCCCTGCTCGCCGCGCGCGTTGGGGTGCAGGGGCGCCGCTGGTGAGGCCGGGAGCAGGCCCTCCACCCACCGCTTGTCCGACGCCGAACACACGTCGTGGCCCTTGCCCGGTGTCGCCGTGTCCGCGTAGCCCGCGCGGTGGGCGTCCGCCTGGTCCTCGAGCATCTTGTTCAGCTTTTCCAGCGCGCCGCGGAAGTACGCGATGTCGCCCGCGCCGAACGGCAGGGCCGGCCAGCAGCCGTCGCCGTCCGGGAGGACCGTCGGGTAGCCGACCACCACCACCTTCGCCTTCGGGGCCTTCGTGTGGATGCGGTCGAGGACCGCGCCGACCTTCGGGGCCGTGGCGTCGATGCGCTCGGCCAGCTGGTCGTGTCCGCCGGCGGTCAGGCGGTCCTTGCACGGCGAGCCGTTCGGGTGCGTGGTCGCGCAGCCCGCGGCGTACGAGAAGAACCCCACGTCGTTGCCGCCGATGCCCAGCGTGACCAGCGTCGTGTCCGCGTTGACCGCGTCCAGCTGCGGCGGGTTCGTGCCGTTGTCCGTCTTCTGGGCCGCCGTCAGGTTCGCCGTCGTCGCGCCACCGCAGCTGACGTCGGCGAACGTGGCCGGCTTCAGCTTCGCCGAGACCAGGTGCGGGTAGTTGTCGTCGGACCGCTCGCAGCCCGCCGGCGTGCCCGCCTGGCGCCCGGTCCGCGGCGAGGACGTGTACGAATCGCCGAGGGCGACGTAGCGGCCGGAGCCGCCGCCGGTGTCCGCGCCGTCCGGGGGCGCCGACGACGAGCCGTGCTGCCACTTGTAGTACCCGTAGACCAGCAGCCCGACCACGAGCACGACCACCAGGCAGCCACCGCCACCGCTCTTCTTCGCCACTTCTTCGTTTCTACCGAAACCGGTCCCGCGGCGGGCTGGTCAATCCGGGTGACGCGATCAGCCGGCGATGAGCTTCGCCGCGAGTTCCAAGGCGTGGTCGACGTCCTTCGCGACGTAGTGCAGATCGAGGAGCACCTCCGTGATGCCCTCCTCGCGCGCGACGTCCAGGCACGGCGGGACGTCGGCGACCGTGTCGACGCCCGTGCCCGGCCGCGGGTTGATCCGCAGCACCCGCCGCAGGTCGCCCGGGTCGCGGCCGGCCTTCTCCGCCGCTTCGAGCGCCACCGACCAGAGGCCGTTGAGGTACTGCTTCGGCATCCAGCCGGCCAGCCAGCCGTCCGCGCGGCGCCCCACCCGGGCCAGCGCCGGCGGCGAAAACCCGCCGAGCAGCACCGGCGGGCGGGGCCGCTGCGCGGTGCGCAGGCCGACCGTCGACGGCGCGATCCGCCACTGCGGGCCCTCGTGCTCCGCCGGGTCGCCGGTCCACAGCGCGTCCAGCGCGTCGAGCAGCTCTTCGAGGCGCTTGCCCCGGTCCGCCCACGGCACGCCGGTGGCGAAGTACTCCTCGCGCAGCCAGCCGAGCCCGAACCCGACGTCCAGGCGTCCCGCGCTGGCCAGGTCGAGCGAGGTCAGCGCCCTGGCGAGGAGCACCGGGGAATAGACCGGGCCGGTCAGCGCGCTCGTCCCCAGGCGGACCGTGCTCGTGACGGCGGCCGCGGCCGCCAGCGTCGTGAACGGGTCGGCGAAGGTCTCGAACTCCCGCGGGTACGGGTGCTCCGGCGTCCCGCCGCCCGGGTAGACGTCGGACGGCGCCAGTGGCGTCAGGATGCGGTCACCCACCCAGAGCGACGCGTAGCCGAGGTCCTCGGCGGCGGCCGCGAAGCGCGGCACGGCGGCGGGGTCGGCGAGCGGGCCGTACTGGGGGAGCGCGAGCCCGAACCGCGTCGGAGCCCCCGCCGTACGGGGGGTGGTCGTCATGGCGGACATCCTGGCATGATCAGGAGGTCGGCGGGGAGTTTTCCGCAGGCCGGCCGGGGTGCGGTGGTCGATCGGGGGGCGCGGTTGCGAGCTCCCGCGAGGCTTGCCGTAGACTTCGGGACTTGGAACGCACTACGGTCATCCCCGCCTGGATGGTGGGGACGATGGAATGCGTCCTCCGGGGCTCCGAGCGATCGGGACTCCACAGGGGTGTAGCTCAATTGGCAGAGCAGCGGTCTCCAAAACCGCAGGTTGCAGGTTCAAGTCCTGTCACCCCTGCGTAACGGAACTGGTGGAGCGGAGGAGTGGTCGTGAGCGACAGCGACGCCAGCGGCGGCGAGCAGGAGCAGGACGGCACCGGGCAGAAGCCCGAGAGCGCGTCCCGTCCCGTCACAGCCGCTGCCCGGCGTGAGCGCCGTGCGACCGCTCGTCCGGCGGGCAAGTCCGCGGCACGTGCGGACGACAAGGCCCGTCCGGCCGGGAAGTCGGGGGAGAAGACCGCCCCCGACGCCAAGGGCGCGCCGACTCCGAAGCGGGACCAGAAGGCGAAGAAGGCCTCCGTGTTCGCGCGGCTGGTGCGCTTCATCCGCGAAGTCTGGGCCGAGCTGCGCAAGGTCATCTGGCCGAACCGCAAGCAGATGGTCACCTACACCGTGGTCGTGCTGGCCTTCGTGGTCTTCATGGTGGGCCTGGTGAGCGTGCTCGACCTGGCATTCAAGTGGGGCATCGGCAAGATCTTCGGCTGACGCGCCCCCGGCGCGCGCCGATGGGGCCGAGGTCCCGGCCTTGGCCCGCAATGATCAACTGAGAGGACGGAACGTGACCTCCGACAACGGCACAGCAGCCGGTCACGACCTGACCGAGCTTTCCGACGAGCAGGTGCACGCGGCACTCGGTGACGAGGAGTCCGCGCACCTCGAGCCCGTCGACGTGTCGGACTCCGAGGTCGACGACGACGTTGCCGCCTCCGCTGACGACGACGCTGACGCCTCCGTCGACATCGACGAGACCGAGGCCGAGCCCGCCGCGGACGACGAGGACCCGGTCGCCAAGCTGCGTTCCGAGCTGCTCGCCGCGCCCGGCGAGTGGTACGTCGTGCACTCGTACGCGGGGTACGAGAACAAGGTCAAGACCAACCTCGAGACCCGCACCCAGACCCTGGACGTCGAGGACTACATCTTCCAGATCGAGGTCCCGACCGAAGAGGTCACCGAGATCAAGAACGGCCAGCGCAAGCAGGTGCAGCGCAAGGTGCTGCCCGGCTACATCCTGGTCCGGATGGACCTGAACGACGCCTCGTGGAGCGCGGTGCGCAACACGCCGGGTGTCACCGGGTTCGTCGGCGCCACCTCGCGGCCGTCGCCGCTGACCGTGGACGAGGTGCTGAAGTTCCTCGCGCCGCAGGTCGAGAAGGAAGCCCCGGCCAAGGCCAGCAAGGGCGAGTCCACCTCCGCTTCGTCGCAGCTCGGCGGCCCGACGGTCGAGGTCGACTTCGAGGTCGGCGAGTCGGTCACGGTCATGGACGGCCCGTTCGCGACGCTGCCGGCGACGATCTCCGAGGTCAACGTCGACGGGCAGAAGCTGAAGGTCCTGGTGTCGATCTTCGGCCGGGAGACCCCGGTCGAGCTGTCGTTCAACCAGGTCTCCAAGATCTGACGGCCGGCCTTCCGGCCGCAGTCCCCGCGTCCACGGCAGGTACACGGGGAACGTAGTACAGGACAGGAAAAGAAATGCCACCCAAGAAGAAGAAGCTTGCGGCGATCATCAAGCTGCAGATCAAGGCGGGTGCGGCCAACCCCGCGCCGCCGGTCGGCCCGGCCCTGGGTCAGCACGGCGTCAACATCATGGAGTTCTGCAAGGCCTACAACGCCGCGACCGAGTCGCAGCGCGGGGACGTCGTCCCGGTCGAGATCTCCGTGTACGAGGACCGGTCGTTCGACTTCAAGCTGAAGACGCCGCCGGCCGCGCGCCTGCTGCTCAAGGCCGCTGGTGTCGAGAAGGGCTCCGGCGAGCCGCACAAGACCAAGGTCGCCAAGGTCACCTGGGACCAGGTCCGCGAGATCGCCAAGACCAAGGAGACCGACCTCAACGCCCACGACATCGACCAGGCCGCGAAGATCATCGCCGGCACTGCTCGTTCGATGGGCATCACGGTCGTCGACGCCTGATTTTCGCCTTACGCGAGATCGCGCCGGTTTCTGACCGAGCGATTTCGATCGGCCCCCAGGCTGAGCGGAATCGGGCGGGCAGGAAGCGGCTTGAGGGCGATCTCGCCGCCTCGACGGAGTCGAGGCAGACGACACCGTGGGAGAGCCAGTGCTGGCTCCTACCACACTGATCCACTTTGACTTAAGGACAGAAGCATGACCAAGCACAGCAAGGCTTACCGCCAGGCTGCGGAACTCGTCGACAAGGCGCGCCTGTACGCGCCGCTCGAGGCCGCGAAGCTGGCGAAGGAGACCTCCAAGACCAAGATGGACGCGACCGTCGAGGTCGCGATGCGTCTCGGTGTGGACCCCCGCAAGGCCGACCAGATGGTCCGCGGCACCGTGAACCTGCCGCACGGCACCGGTAAGACCGCCCGCGTCATCGTCTTCGCCGTCGGCGACAAGGCCGCCGAGGCCGAAGCCGCCGGCGCGGACGCGGTCGGCACCGACGAACTGATCGAGCGCATCCAGGGTGGCTGGCTCGACTTCGACGCCGCGATCGCGACGCCGGACCAGATGGCCAAGGTGGGCCGCATCGCCCGCATCCTCGGCCCGCGTGGCCTGATGCCGAACCCGAAGACCGGCACGGTGACCCCCGCGGTCGAGAAGGCCGTGAAGGACATCAAGGGCGGTAAGATCAACTTCCGCGTCGACAAGCAGGCCAACCTGCACCTGGTGATCGGCAAGGCTTCCTTCGACACGGAGAAGCTGGTCGAGAACTACGCGGCGGCGCTGGACGAGATCCTGCGGGCGAAGCCGTCGTCGGCGAAGGGCCGTTACCTGAAGAAGGTCACCTTCACCACGACGATGGGCCCGGGCATCCCGGTCGACCCGCTGCGGACTCGCAACCTCCTGTCGGAGGAAGCGGCCGTCTGAGGCTGAGATCACCAGAAAGGGCGTCCCCGCGTGCTGCGGGGGCGCCCTTTCTTCGTGTCTTATTGACGTCATGCCGACTTTCGCGTCGTTCGACGGGCTCCGGTTGAACTACACCGTGTGGGAGGGCGACGGCGCCCACCGCCCGGTGCTGCTGCAACACGGCTTCGCCGCGGACACGAACGCGAACTGGATCTCCACGGGCGTCGTCGCGGCTTTGCGTGGCGCGGGTTTCACGGTGATTTCGCTGGACGCCCGCGGCCACGGCCGGTCCGAAAAGCCGCATGACGAGTCCAGCTACGCCGAAGACGCGATGGCCCGGGACGTCTCGGCGTTGCTGGACGAGCTCGGCCTCGACGAGGTGTCGATGGTGGGCTACTCGATGGGCGCGATCATCGCCCTGACGGTGACGGCGGCGGACAAGCGCATCCGCTGCCTGGCCACGGGCGGAGTGGGCTCGGGCATCGTCGACTTCGGCGGCGTGGACCTGCGCGTGGTGAAGCCGGCGGACATCGCTTCGGCTTTGCTGGAGGAGGACCCGTCTTCGGTGCCGCCATCGGGCGTGCCGTTCCGCCTGCTGGCGGACGCGGTGGGCGGCGATCGCCGGGCGTTGGCGGCGGTGGCGTTGGCCTCGCGGGAGGGGCACCTGAACCTGTCGTCGATCGGCGTGCCGACGCTGGTGCTGGCCGGCGAGCAGGACCAGCTGGCGGCGGAGCCGGAGAGGCTGGCGGCAGCGATCGCGGGGGCCCGCCTGGTGCGGATCCCGGGCGACCACATGACGGCGGTGATGTCACCGGCGTTCGCGGAGGCGCTGGTTTCGTTCCTGTCGGCGCCGCACCCGCGCTAGCGGCTGGTCGGCACCGGCGGCGGGCAGGGCGTGGGTTCGTTGGTGTGCTCGACGATCAGCCACTGGCCCTTCGGCACCTTCGCCACGGTGAACGCGCCGAGCGCGGGGCCGCCCTCGATGCCGAACCGGCACGAGCTGATCGTGAACCGGTCGCCGGGGATCGGCTCCGAGACGTACGACGGCATCGATTCGGCGTACTTGTTCTTGCTGGTGACCTTGCGGTTCAGCTCGTGCACCGCGACCTGGCAGTCCGCGTAGCCCATGTCCTGGGCGAACTTCTGCTGGATCGGCTCGTCCATCCGCCCGCACGCCTGCGGGACGAGGTTCTGCGCGATGGCGTCGTAGACCTCGCGGACGGCCTCGTACGGGCTGGTCGAAAGGATGTGGTTCGTCTGGTACTTCCCGCCGCCCTCCTGGGCGAGCTGGGCCGAGGACTTGCCGGAGTCGTTCGGGAAGAAGTGGTTGTACAGCCAGGTGCCGGCCAGTCCGAGGATCACCAGGGCCAGTACCCAGGCGATGACCTTCTTGCCGAGCCACGTCACCCACTTCGGCGCGCGACGGCGTTCGGCGGGGACCAGCTGGTAGCCCGGCGGGATCATCGGCGGCTGGCCGCCCTGGTGCGGCACCGGCTGGGACGGCGGGGCCTGGACCACGCCCGCGTTCGGGGGAGGCGCCGGCTGGTTGCCCTGCTGGGCCTGGGTGAATTTCAGGTAGTCCTGGAACTGCTGGAACTGGCGGAACTGCTCCAGCTGGTCCGGGTCCATCGGCTGGGAGCCGGTGGCGGGCGCGTTCGGGCCCGCCGGTTCGATTTCCGAGCCCGGGTTTCCGTCATCGCGCTGCTCCGCCACGTGACCATGATGCCCCACTCCGCCGCGAAGTTGGGGGTCGGAGAAGGCATGTCGACTTGACAAGGTATTCTCGTTGACGGTTCTACCGAAGACCGCTGGTTTTCCCCGCTCCAACGGGGAACGAAGGTCCCGCAGCACGCCGGGCGGCCCGCGCAGGAGGAACGAGGCTCCGGCACGCTTGCCGGAATAACGCCCCGCGCCTGTCTGCGCGAGGGCGTTTCGTCGTTTGGGGGACTCCTCGAAAGCCAGTGGAAACCACTAGCCAAGAGAGGAGGCGACCATGGCGAAGCCCGACAAGGTGGCGGCCGTCGCCGAGATCGCGGAGAGCTTCCGCACCAGCTCGGCCACCGTCGTTACCCAGTACACCGGCCTCTCCGTGTCCCAGCTGTCCCAGCTGCGCCGCGCTCTCGGCACCAGTGCCAAGTACCGGGTCGCGAAGAACACCCTGGTCAAGCGGGCGGCCGAGGACGCCGGCATCCAGGGTCTCGAGAACCTGTTCGTCGGCGCGACCGCCATCGCCTTCGTCGAGGGTGAAGCTGTCGACGCCGCCAAGGCGCTTCGCGACTTCGCGAAGGACAACAACGCGCTTGTGATCAAGGGCGGCTACATGGACGGCCGTGCGCTGTCCGTGGACGAGATCAACCGGATCGCCGATCTCGACAGCCGTGAGGTCCTGCTCGCCAAGGCGGCGGGCGCGTTCAAGGCGAAGCTTTCCCAGGCCGCCGCGCTGTTCCAGGCGCCGGCGTCCCAGGTCGCCCGCCTGGCTGCCGCGCTGGAGGAAAAGCAGCGCGAAGCCGCCGGTACCGAAGCAGCCGAAGCACCCGCCGAGAGCTGAACCACCCCCCACCCCGAACGTCTCGTTCGTATTTCTGAGAGGAAGCCATCATGGCGAAGCTGAGCACCGCCGAGCTGATCGACGCCTTCAAGGAGCTGACCCTCCTCGAGCTGTCCGAGTTCGTCAAGGAGTTCGAAGAGGTCTTCGACGTGACCGCCGCCGCGCCGGTCGCCGTCGCCGCTGCCGGCCCGGTCGGCGCCGCTGCCGCCCCGGTCGAGGAGCAGGACGAGTTCGACGTCATCCTCGAGGGCGCCGGCGACAAGAAGATCCAGGTCATCAAGGTCGTGCGCGAGGTCGTCTCGGGCCTGGGCCTGAAGGAGGCCAAGGAGCTGGTCGAGGCCGCTCCCAAGGCCCTCCTGGAGAAGGTCGACAAGGAGGCCGCCGAGGCCGCCAAGGAGAAGCTCGAGGCCGCGGGCGCCAAGATCTCCATCAAGTGATTCCGGGCGCGCAAGCGCCTTCGCGAAAGGGCGGGTACCCACCAGGGTGCCCGCCCTTTCCGTTTTGCCGGAAGTGCCCGGGTGTTGCGCGCGCGGCCCCGGCCGCGACTCGATGACCATGACCGACCCCGAACACCTCGAGCTCCTCGCCCGGCAGCTGACCGACCGCGAGCCCCGGCTCGCCCTGTCCCTGGCGGCGGTGGTCGCGCCCGTGCTGTTCCTCCTGGTCGTCGCCGTCTTCGCGGTGATCCCCTAGGGCCGGTGTCCGATTGGCCCCGGGGTCCCTGAATCGAGGGTTCCGGGGTCGCAGGAACTGCGTCGTTGCCCCGTTTGGGCTACCGTGCTGCCCATTGGCGATCACGGCGGGATGACGATGGGCCCGGGGCTGGCCAGAAAAGAAAACTGGTGAGTAACCTGTTCGCACTCAGCTCGTTGCACCTGGTTGACGCGGGTTCGTGGGCGCCACCGGCCCACATCCGCCGCCGGCGTGGGTGGCAGGGTGTGGCAGCGGGCGCAATGACGCGGAACAGCTCCTGGAGGTGCGATGGGTGCCGAGGTGGTCATCGAAGGTCTGACGAAGTCCTTCGGTAAGCAGACCATCTGGCGGGACGTCACGTTGACGCTCCCCCCGGGCGAAGTGTCGGCCATGCTCGGCCCGTCAGGGACCGGCAAGTCCGTCTTCCTCAAGTCGATGATCGGGTTGCTCAAGCCCGACCGCGGCCGCTGCGTGATCAACGGTGTCGACATCGTCACCTGCTCCGAGCACAAGCTGTACGAGATCCGGAAGCTCTTCGGCGTCCTCTTCCAGGACGGCGCCCTGTTCGGCTCGATGAACCTCTACGACAACGTCGCCTTCCCGCTGCGCGAGCACACGAAGAAGTCCGAGACGGAAATCCGCCGGATCGTCCTCGAAAAGCTCGACATGACCGGTCTGAACGGCGCCGACAAGAAGCTCCCGGGTGAAATCTCCGGCGGTATGCGCAAGCGCGCCGGCCTGGCCCGCGCCCTGGTGCTCGACCCCGAGATCATCCTGGTCGACGAGCCGGACTCGGGCCTCGACCCGGTCCGCACCACCTACATCTCGCAGCTGTTCCTCGACGTCAACGCGCAGATCGACGCCACGTTCCTGATCGTCACCCACAACATCAACCTGGCCCGCACGGTCCCGGACAACCTGGGCATGCTCTTCCGCAAGGAACTGGTCATGTTCGGCCCCCGCGAGGTGCTGCTGACCAGCGAAGAGCCGGTCGTCAAGCAGTTCCTCAACGGCAAGATGCAGGGCCCGATCGGCATGTCCGAGGAGAAGGACAGCGCCCAGATGGCCGCCGAGCAGGCGATGTTCGACGCCGGCCACCACGCGGGCGGTGTGGAGGACATCAGCGGGGTGCCGCCGCAGATGCAGACGACGCCGGGCGTGGCGACCCGGATGGGCGCGGTGCGCCGCAAGGACCGGGTCATGGAGATCATGCACCGGCTGCCGCCGGCCGCGCAGGAGAGCATCATCGAGTCGCTGAGTCCCGAAGAGCAGCGCCACTACGGGGTGCACCCGCGCCGCGTCGCGCAGGTCCAGCAGCAGGCCCCGCAGCACCAGCAGCAGGTCCCGGCCGGGGCCCGGCCGCCGGGTGAGGGCGTCCCGAACCAGCACCACGGCCAGCTGCCCGCCGACCAGGTCGCCCGGATCCCCGGCGGCCAGCCGCCCAGATCCGGCACGCACCGGATGCCACCGAACAACGGGCCAGGTGGCCGGTGAGCTCTCCCGCAACACAGGCGAAGATCCCCGGGATCGGCATGCTCCGCGAGACCGGGAACCTGTTCGCACTCGGCCTGGACATCGTCCGCGGCCTGTTCCAGCGGCCTTTCCAGCTGCGGGAGTTCATCCAGCAGTCCTGGTTCATCGCGAGCGTGACCATCCTGCCGACGGCCCTGGTGGCCATCCCGTTCGGCGCGGTCATCTCGCTGCAGTTCGGCTCGCTCGCCCGCCAGCTGGGCGCGCAGTCCTACACCGGCGCGGGCTCCGTGCTCGCCACCGTGCAGCAGGCCAGTCCGCTGGTCACCGCGCTGCTGGTGGCGGGCGCGGGCGGCTCGGCCGTCTGTGCTGACATCGGTGCCCGCACCATCCGCGAAGAGATCGCCGCGATGGAGGTGCTCGGCGTCTCCGCGGTGCAGCGGCTGATCGTGCCGCGCACCCTCGCGATGATGCTGGTCGCGCTCCTGCTCAACGGCATGGTCAGCGTCATCGGCGTGCTGGGCGGCTACTTCTTCAACGTCGTGCTGCAGGGCGGGACGCCGGGTGCGTACCTGGCGAGCTTCTCCGCCCTCGCGCAGCTGCCCGACCTCTGGGTCGGTGAGATCAAGGCGCTGATCTTCGGGTTCATCGCCGCCGTCGTCGCGTCCTACCGGGGCCTCAACCCCTCCGGCGGCCCGAAGGGCGTCGGGGACGCGGTGAACCAGTCGGTGGTCATCACGTTCCTGCTGCTGTTCGTCGTGAACTTCGTGATCACCCTGATCTACCTGCAGATCGTGCCCGGAAAGCTGGACTAGCGCCATGACGTTCCTCCAGGGCGCGAAACGCGTCGCCAACCGTCCCCTGCAGACGCTGGACACCCTCGGTGATCAGATGTCGTTCTACGGCCGCGCGCTGCTGTGGACGCCGCGAACCCTGCGCCGCTACACCAAAGAGGTCCTCCGGCTGCTGGCCGAGGTGAGCTTCGGGTCCGGCTCGCTCGCGGTCATCGGCGGCACGGTCGGTGTGATGGTCGGCCTGACGCTGTTCACCGGTGTCCTCGTCGGCCTCCAGGGCTACTCGGCGCTCAACTCGATCGGGACGTCGGCCTTCACCGGCTTCCTGACCGCGTTCTTCAACACGCGCGAGATCGCCCCGCTGGTCGCCGGGCTCGCGCTGAGTGCCACGGTCGGCGCCGGGTTCACCGCCCAGCTGGGCGCGATGCGGATCTCCGAGGAGATCGACGCCCTCGAAGTCATGGGCGTGCCGAGCCTGCCGTACCTGGTGACGACGCGGATCATCGCCGGGTTCGTCGCGGTCATCCCGCTCTACATCATCGGCCTGCTGAGCTCGTACCTCGCGTCGAGACTGGTCGTCATCTACATCTACAACCAGTCCGCGGGTACCTACGACCACTACTTCGACCTGTTCTTACCACCGCAGGACGTGCTGTATTCGTTCATCAAGGTGCTGCTGTTCAGCGTCCTGATCATCCTGTCGCACTGCTACTTCGGGTACCGGGCGACCGGCGGCCCGGCCGGCGTCGGCGTCGCGGTCGGCAAGGCCGTGCGCCTCTCCATCGTCACGGTGTCGATCATGAACTTCTTCATCGGGTTCGCCATCTGGGGAACCGACGTCACGGTAAGGATCGCGGGATGAGGACGCTCCGACGCAGGCTGCTCGGCCTGCTGCTCATCGCCGTGATGGTCGGCGGGGTGGCGCTGTCCATCGCGCTCTACGACAAGGCGTTCACGCCGGTCGTCACGGTCAAGCTGCAGGCCGACAAGATCGGCAACCAGCTGATCAGGCAGTCCGACGTCAAGGTGCGCGGGCTGATCGTCGGCTCGGTGCAGGACATCACCGCCACCGACCACGGTGCCGAGCTCACGCTCGCGCTCCAGCCGGAGTCGGCGAAGCTGATCCCGGAGAACGTCTCCGCGCGGTTCCTGCCCAAGACGCTCTTCGGCGAGCGGTTCGTCTCCCTGGAGATCCCGAAGGACCCGTCGGCGAAGACCCTGGCCAACGGCGACGTCATCCCGCAGGACCGCACGTCGAGCGCGGTCGAGCTGGAGCAGGCGTTCTCGCACCTGATGCCGGTGCTGCAGGCGGTCCAGCCGCAGAAGCTGTCGGCGACGCTCACCGCGATCTCGACCGCCCTGCAGGGCCGCGGCGACCAGCTCGGCGACACGCTGTCGCAGCTGGGCACCTACATCGGCGAGCTGAACCCGCACGAGCCCGAGCTGCAGCACAACCTCAAGGCGCTCGCGGAGTTCTCCGACCACCTGAAGGACTCGGCGCCGGACCTGGTGCAGAGCCTGGACAACCTGAGCACGACGACCCGGACCGTGGTCGACGAGCGGCAGAACCTGAGCACCCTCTACGGCAGCCTCACGCAGGCGTCGGTGGACCTGCAGACGTTCCTGCAGAACAACAAGGACAACATCATCTCCCTCGTCGACACCGCCCGGCCGACGGCCGAGCTGCTGGCGAAGTACGCGCCGGAGTACCCCTGCGTGATCTCCCAGATGGCGAAGAACGTGCCCCTGATCGACCAGGCGCTGGGCGCCGGCACCAACCAGCCCGGCCTGCACGCCACGATCGAGATCATCGTGCCGCGCGCGCCCTACCAGGCGGGCAAGGAAGAGCCGCGGTTCGAGGACAAGCGCGGCCCGCGCTGCTACGACATCAAGGACATCCCGAAGCCGTTCCCGTCCGAGCCGCCGGACGGCGCGTTCAAGGACGGCACGCTGCACCAGGCCGCGCCGAAGAGCGTCGGCGAAGGCCTCAACCCGGCGAAGTTCAAGGCCGACGCGGCCGGCAACGGCGGGTCCGGTGGTGACCTGGCGTACTCGACGGCCGAACAGGGCTTCCTGGCCGATCTGCTCGGCCCGCAGCTGGGCATGACCGCCGCCGACGTCCCCAGCTGGAGCTCGCTGCTCGTCGGCCCGCTCTACCGGGGTGCGGAGGTGACGGTCAAGTGAGGGGCCTGCTCGCGCCGCTGATCAAGCTCGGCGTCTTCGTGGTCGTCACCGTGCTGTTCACGACGATCCTCGGGATCAGCATCGCCAACATCAACACCACCAGCACCAACGCCTACAACGCGCGGTTCACCGACGCGACGCTGCTGCTGCCCAACGACGACGTCCGGATCGCCGGCGTCCGGGTCGGGCAGGTCAAGGACGTCAAGATCGTCGACAAGCGCCAGGCCGAGGTGGAGTTCGAAGTGGACGCCGGCCGGACACTGCCCGCCGGGGTGACCGCGCAGATCAAGTTCCGCAACCTGGTCGGCCAGCGGTACGTCTCCCTCGGCGAGGGCGACGACACCTCCGGGAAGGCCCTGTCGCCCGGCGGCACCATCCCGCTGGAGCGGACCACGCCGGCGCTGGACCTGACCGAGCTGTTCAACGGCTTCAAGCCGCTGTTCACCGCGCTCAACCCCGAGGACGTCAACAAGCTGTCCTACGAGGTCATCCAGGTCCTGCAGGGCGAGGGCGGCACCGTGGAAAGCCTGCTGTCGCACACCGCGTCGCTGGCCACCACGATCGCCGACAAGGACCAGGTGATCGGCGAGGTCATCGACAACCTCAACTCGGTGCTCGACACGGTCAACGCGCACACCCCGCAGCTCAACGACCTGATCGTGAAGCTGCAGCAGCTGGTGTCCGGGCTGGCCGCCGACCGCAAGCCGATCGGCGACGCGATCGAGAGCCTCGGCAACCTGGCCGAAACGACGTCCGGGCTGCTCGGCGAGGTCCGCGAGCCGCTGAAGAACGACATCAGCGCGCTCGGCACCCTCACGAGCCAGCTGAACAAGAACGAGCCGGAGCTGGAGCACTTCATCCAGTTCCTGCCGACCAAGGTGAGCACGCTGACCCGCACCGCGGACTACGGCTCCTGGTTCAACTTCTACGCCTGCGAGTTCTCCGGGAGTGTCAGCTTGCCGCCCCTGATCAACGACGTGGCCCTCCCGTTGATCCCGGTCAACCGGGCGAGGTGCCAGGGATGAAGTCCTTCCAGAAACGCAACCCCGTGCCGATCGCGCTGGTCGGGATCGTCGTGCTGGCGCTGGCGTTCACCGCCGCGCTCAACTCCGACGACCTGCCGGTGATCGGCGGCGGCACCACCTACAGCGCCGAGTTCAGCGAGGCCTCCGGGCTGCAGAAGGACAACGACGTCCGGATCGCCGGCGTCAAGGTCGGCAAGGTCAGCGACATCGAGCTCGACGGCGCGTCGGTGAAGGTGTCGTTCAAGGTCAAGGACGCCTGGCTGGGCGACCGGACCAGTGCCGCGATCAAGATCAAGACGCTGCTCGGGCAGAAGTACCTGTCGCTGGACCCGCAGGGCGAGGCCGCGCTCAACCCGGGCACGGGCATCCCGCGGGACCGCACGATGGCGCCCTACGACGTGCTCGACGCCTTCCGCGGCCTGTCCCAGACGGTCGACAACATCGACACCAAGCAGCTGGCGCAGAGCTTCGACACGATCTCGCAGACGTTCGCGAACACGCCGCAGGACGTGAAGGGCGCGCTTTCGGGGTTGTCGAAGCTGTCGGACACGATCGCCTCGCGCGACCAGCAGCTGTCGAACCTGCTCGCCAACACCCGCGAGGTGTCGCAGACCCTGGTCGACCGCGACGCCGAGGTGCAGAAGCTGCTCGACGACGGCAACGACCTGCTCGCCGAGCTGGCCAAGCGCGAGGACGCGATCACCGCGCTGCTGAACGGCTCCCGCGAGCTCGCGACGCAGCTGCAGGGCTTGATCGACGACAACGGCAAGCAGCTCGACCCGGTGCTGACCCAGCTCGACCAGCTGACGTCGATGCTGCAGCGCAACCAGGACTCGCTGGCCGAGGGGCTCAAGAAGTTCGCGCCCTTCATCCGCGTCTTCACCAACACCATCGGCAACGGGCGCTGGTTCGACAACTACATCTGCGGCCTGCTGCTGCCGTCGTTCGGCCCGATCAACGAAGAGGGGTGCTACACGAAATGAGTGACACCCGCTTCGGGATGGCCCTGACCCGGGGCTTCACCATCGCGATCGTGCTCGCGCTCGTCGTCGCCGGCGGGATCTGGTGGACCCTCAAGGACGCCGGCCGCAACCACCTGACCGCGTACTTCGCCGGCGCTGTCGGCCTGTACGAGGGCAACAGCGTGCGGATGCTCGGCGTCGACATGGGCACGGTCACCAAGATCCAGCCCATGGGCAACCAGGTGAAGGTCGACTTCGAGTACGACCGCTCGGTGCCCGTCCCGGCCGACGCGAAGGCGCTCATCGTGGCGCCGTCGCTGGTGTCGGACCGCTACGTCCAGCTGGCCCCGGCCTACACCGGCGGCCCGCGCATCTCCGACGGCGCGGTCATCGGCCTCGACCGCACCGAGGTGCCCCTGGAGGTCGACCAGCTCGCGTCGAGCCTGGCCCGGGTCAGCGAGACCCTCGGCCCGAACGGCGCCAACAAGACCGGGTCGCTGTCGAACCTGCTGAACACCGCGGCGGCCAACGTCGACGGCAACGGCCAGGCCCTGCACGACACGATCACCAAGCTCGGCCAGGCGGCCGGGACGCTGGCCGGCAACAAGGACGACCTGTTCTCCACCGTCCAGAACCTCGGCAAGTTCTCGCAGACACTGGCCGACTCCGACAGGTCGGTCCGCAGCTTCGAGAGCCAGCTCGCCGACGTCAGCGGCTACCTGGCGTCCGAAAAGGACAACCTGGCCGCCACCGTGCAGCAGCTGGGCACCACGCTCACCTCGGTGCAGACGTTCATCGACGCCAACCACGACCGGCTCAAGTCCAATGTGGACAAACTGGCCGGGATCACCAAGGTGCTGGTGGACCAGCGCAGCTCGCTGGCCGAGATCCTGGACGTCGCCCCGGTCGGCCTGAGCAACCTGGTCAACACCTACAACGGCTCGGCCGGCACGCTCGACGCCCGGCCGAACCTCAACGAGCTGACCCAGCCGCCGCTGGTGATGATCTGCCGGCTGCTCAAGCAGGTCGGCACCAACAGCATCCCGGACGTGCTCGGCAACGCGTGCGAGAGCATCGCCGGCGTGGTCGACAAGGTGATCCCGCTGCCGTCCGTGGCGCAGACCGTGCAGGCCCTGCAGTCCGGTCAGCTGCCGCCGCTGCCACTGCCCATCGCCGGGCAGCTCTACGGAGGTGGCCAGTGAAGAAGCTCCTGACCGTCGGGACGCTGGCCACGGTGTCCGCGCTGACGCTCTCCGGCTGCGCGTTCAACGGCATCTACGACCTGCCGCTGCCCGGCGGCGCCGACCTCGGCGACCACCCGTACACGGTGAACGTCGAGTTCCGGGACGTGCTCGACCTGACCCCGCAGGCCGGGGTGAAGGTCGACGAGGTGCCGGTCGGGCGGGTCGAGAACGTCGGGCTCACCAAGGACGGCTGGCACGCGCTGGTCACCCTCAAGGTGAACGGCGGCATCAAGCTGCCGGCCAACGCGATCGCCAACGTGAAGCAGTCCAGCCTGCTCGGCGAGAAGTACGTCGAGCTGGCCTCGCCCGGCACCGACCAGGCCCAGGGCAAGCTCGCCGACAACGCGACCATCCCGCTGGCCCGGACGAACCGCAGCGTCGAGGTCGAAGAACTGCTCGGCGCGCTGTCGCTGCTGCTCAACGGCGGTGGCGTCGACCAGCTCAACACCATCACCAAGGAGCTCAACAACGCCACGTCCGGCCGCGAGCCGGACATCAAGGCGCTGCTGGACAACGCGAACCAGCTGGTGACGAACCTGGACCGGCAGTCGCAGAACATCACCCGGGCCATCGACGGGCTGAACCGGCTGTCCTCGACGCTGAACGACCAGAAGGACAAGCTGGTCGGCGCGGTCGACAACCTCGGGCCCGGGCTCGGCGTGCTGGAGCAGCAGCGGGGTCAGCTCGTCACGATGCTGCAGGCGCTGGACAACCTCTCCGGCGTCGCCACCGACACGGTCAACAAGTCGCAGAAGGACCTCGTCGCCGACCTCAAGGCGCTGACGCCGACGCTGCAGAAGCTGGGCGAGGCGGGCAACGACCTGCCGAAGGCCCTGCAGATCCTGCTGACGTTCCCGTTCAGCGACCAGGCCGTCAACGGCGTCAAGGGCGACTACTTCAACCTGTACGCGAAGGTGGACTTGAACCTGAAGACCATCGTCGACAACCTCGGCAACAGCCGGCAGAACGCGCTGGCCGGGCAGCTGCCGCTGGCCGGGCTGACCGGCGGGGTCCAGGGCACGCCGGCCAACCAGCCGCCGCCGCTGCCGATCCCGGGCGCCGGGCAGCAGTCGTCGAAGCCGGGGCTGGGCAACCTCTTCGGGCTGCTCTCGGGAGGTGCGGGCTGATGCTGATCCGCCGGACGAAGATCCAGCTGGTGGCCTTCGCGGTCATCTCCGTCGTCGCGATCGTGTACGCGCTGATCCGGTTCGCCGGGCTCGGCACGGTGTTCGGGAACAGCGGCTACACGGTGAAGCTGCAGCTCAACGAATCGGGCGGCATCTTCACCAACGCCGAGGTCACCTACCGCGGCTTCAACATCGGCCGGGTCGGCGAGATGCGGCTGACCCCGACCGGGCTCGAGGCCGACCTGAACATCGACCCGTCGGCGCCGAAGGTGCCCGCGGACCTCGACGCCGTCGTCGCCAACCGCTCGGCGGTCGGCGAGCAGTACGTCGACCTCAAGCCGAAGGCCGACCAGGGCCCGTACCTCGCGGGCGGCTCGGTCATCCCGGCGTCGAAGACGACCACCCCCGTCAGCACCGACCGGCTGATCGGCGACCTCGACTCGCTCGCCGCGTCGGTCCCGGTCGACTCGCTGCGCACGGTCGTCGACGAGTCCTACGACGCCTTCCGCGGCACCGGCGGCGACCTGCAGAAGCTGCTGGACACCGCGCGCAGCTTCACCACCACCGCGCAGCAGTACCTGCCGCAGACGATCCAGCTGCTGGACGCCGGCGGCCAGGTGCTCGACACGCAGAACGACGAGGCGAAGAACTTCGCGTCGTTCAGCAAGAGCCTCAACGAGCTCACCGGCACCCTGAAGAACTCCGACGGCGACCTGCGCAAGCTCATCGGCATCACGCCGCAGGTGGCCGCGCAGGTCAGCCAGGTGCTCAAGGAGTCCGGGCCGGGCCTGGGCGCGCTGACGGCGAACCTGCTGACCACGGCCAACCTGACCGTGACCCGGCTCGACGGGATCGAGCAGGGGCTCGTGACGTACCCGGCGCTGGCCGGCGCGGCGAGCAGCGTGGCGCCCGGCGACGGCACCGCGCACCTCGGCCTGGTGCTGAACCTGTTCAACCCGCCGGCCTGCACGAAGGGCTACCTGCCGTACTCGCAGTACCGGACCGGGAACAACCTCAGCCCGCGGCCCGCCGCGGACAACGCGTACTGTGCCGAACCGAAGGGCAGCCCGATCAACGTCCGCGGGGCGCAGAACGCGCCGTACGGCGGGGTGCCGGTCGCTCCGTCGAACAGCGATGTCGCGGCCAACGCGAACCGGCCGGCCGAAGAGCTGGCCGACGAGCGGGACACCCGGGGCGTGCCGGGCATCGTCGGCAGCCCGGGCGTTAGCCTGACCAGCCTGGGTTCACTGCTGGGCCTGGCCTGACGTGGATTTGATGACCGTTACCTACTCTGGAGTGTCATGAGCACGGACGAGCCGGCCGCCGAGCCTTCCCCGACGCCGTCGAAGGACTCGTCGCGGACCCTGGTGCTCGGCGCCGGGGCCCTGGCGCTGGCCGCCCTGATCGCCGCGGCGTTCTTCGGCATCCAGTGGTGGGCGGCGGCGGCCGACGACAACGCCGGCCTGGCGTCCTCGCGCGAGGCCGTCGTCAAGGCGGGCACCAACGCGCTGAAGGCGTACACCGAGGTCGACTACACCGACCTCGACGGCTTCTTCGCCCGGCAGAAGGCCGTGTCGGACGACAAGATGGCGCAGCAGATCGACCAGTCCGCGCCGACCTTCCGCAAGGCGCTCTCCGACGCCAAGACGAAGGTCACCACGGACGTCCAGGACATCGCCGTCGAGGAGCTGGACGACCACGAAGGCAAGGCCAGCTTCCTCGCCGCGATCGCCACGACCGTCACCCAGGGCGACAAGAGCAGCGCGAAGCCGCTGCGCCTCGAGGTGTCGATGACCCGGGTGGGCGATGATTGGAAGCTGTCCGGCATCGACAGCGTCCCGCTCGTCGCGGCCGGCCAGTAGCGTCACCTCAAAGGAGCTGTAGTGCCCCCCTCCCGCCGCCAGCCGCCCCGCAGCACTCCGACGCCGTCGCGGCGTCCCCGCGTGGCCGGGCTGCGCAAGCCCCCGACGGACGAGACCGCCGCCGAGCGGACCGGGCAGCTGCCCGCCGTGCCGGCCAAGCCGCGGCCCCGCCCGCGGCCGGTGCCGCGCCCGGAGCCCCGGCCGGTCGAGCCGGTGGAGTCGGCCAGCGGGGAGCTCGACACCTCGTCGGCCGAGGACACGCAGGTGTTCGCGGCGGTCGAGACGGAGGAACCGCAGGTCGACGCGCTCACGGGTGAGCCGTCGGCCGAGGAGGAGGCCCAGGAGGCTCCCGCGCGGCCGGCGCCGCGGCGGAAGCAGCGGGACACCGGGATCGCGAAGCCGACGGAGGAAGCCGAGGTCCCGGTCGAGGACGCGGCTTCGGAGCCGGCCTCGCCGGCGCGGAAGGCGGACCGGACGTACGTGGTCGCGGGCGCGCTGGTGCTCGTGGCGCTGATCCTGGGCGGCCTGGCGTACTGGTTCCACAGCAAGGAATCCGAGATCTCGTCGGCGACGAGCAACACGGCCCTGCTGGACGTGGCGAAGACCGCGCAGGTCAAGGACGCGGTGTCGAAGGCGGCCGAGGCGCTGTTCTCCTACGACTTCAACAACATCAAGAAGACCGAGGACGCGGCGAACGACCTGCTCGCCAACGACGACGTCAAGAACAAGTACAACTCGCTGATGGGCGAGGTGAAACGGCTGGCCCCGCAGCAGAAGATGATCGTGACGTGCAAGGTGACGCGCGCGGCGGTGATCATGCTGAACGGCGACCTGGCGAAGGTGATGGTCTTCGTCGACCAGACCTCGACCCGCACGGACACGAAGAAGACGACCGCGGGGACCGCGCAGCTCCACCTGAACGCCCAGCTGCAGGGCGACAAGTGGAAGATCACCGACATGGACACCTACAACGCGCCGAAGGTGCCCGCGGCTTCGCAGGCGCCCTCGCCGGCGCCGGCTTCCCCGTCGCCGTCCAAGTAGGCGGACCGAACTACCCACGTTGGTTATGGCTCCCACCCGAGGGTGTGGGCGAGTCTGATCGAGCCAGACGTCGTCCGTGATCGGTGAGGGGTGCCATGCCGCAGCTCGAGGTGGCTCTGATCGGTGCGGGGCTGATCGCCCGGCTGCACCTGGAAGCGTGGCTCGGCACCGGCGCCGCCGTGCGGGTCTACGCCGACGACGGCCGAAGCGTCGAGCTCGCGAAGGAGTTCGGGGCCACCGCGGCCGGCTCGCTGGCCGAGGCCCTCGACGGCGCCGATGCCGTCGACATCTGCACCCCGACCGGCACGCACCACGAGATCGCCATGACCGCCATCGCCGCCGGTGTCGGCGTGGTCTGCGAGAAGCCGCTGACCGCGGACGCCGATCAGGCCGCCGAGATCGTGGCCGCGGCGGAGAAGGCCGGGGTCCGGCTCTACCCCGCCCACGACGTGCGGTTCGCCGCGCCCTACGCGCGGCTGCACGAGCTCGTCGCGAGCGGGCGGCTCGGGGACGTCGCCCTCGGGCGGTTCTCCTTCTCCGCCTACCACCCGCGGCCCTGGACCGGGACGGCCTCCGCGCGGTCGGGCGGCATCCTCACCGACCAGCTGCTGCACGGCGCCGACCTCGCCCACTGGGTCTTCGGGGACGTCGTCCGGGTGCACGCCTGCTACCAGGGCGACATCGCGACGCCCGCGCCGGAAGGCGCCGTGGCCGTCGGGACCGTCGTGCTCACCCACGCGAGCGGGGCCATCAGCCAGGTGGTGAGCCGGTGGACCGCCACGCCGAAGCCGCCCGTGCGGGTCACCTACCACGTCTCCGGGACCGGCGGGACGGTCAGCTACGACTCCGAGTGGCCGCAGGAAGTCCGGGTCGTCGACGGCGAAACCACGGATTTCGGCTACTACGGGCCGTCGGTGTTCGCCACCGAAATGCGGGAGTTCGCCACCGCCTTCGCGGGCGGGCCCGAGCCGCGGATCGGCGCGAAGGACGCGCTCGCCGCCGTCCGGATCACCCAGGCCGCCGCCGAGTCCGCGTGGACCGGGCGGGCCGTCGAACTTTCCGTGGAGGGAGCAGCGTGAAGGTCGCCATCCTTTCGGCCACGCCCGAGGTCTACGCCGAGGCGCTGCGCGGCCGGCCGGACGTCGAAGTCGTGGCCACGGCCGGCTGGGACGCGTTCGAGCCGGTGCTGCGGGCGGCCGAGGCGGGCGCGCGTGTGTTGTGCGAATACCCGTCGGCGGCCAAGGAAACCGACCTGAAGGCCATGGTCGACGCCGGCGGCGACCGGCTCACCTTCGCGTCCCCGGCCTGTCACGGCGAGGCGTTCGCCGTGGTGCGCAAGGGAATTGCGGACGGCGGCATCGGCGACCTGACCACGGTCCTCGGCTCGCTGGACACCAGTGCGGACGGCGGGGTGCTGGGCACCGCGGCGCCGTACCTGCTCGACCTGGCCGACGCCGTCCTCGGCGGTGAGCCCGCGCAGCAGGTCTACGCCCAGAGCAACACCGTCCTCAATGGACACGGCGCGGAAGGCGCGGCGGTGCTCACCGTCCGGTACCGGAGCGGGAAGGTCGCCTCGTTCGACCTCCGCCGTGACCCGGCCGCGACGGGCCGGCCCGCCGTAACCTTCATCGGGGACAGGGCGAGCGTGCGGTACGACGCCGGGCCGAAGCTGCTCGACGGCGTCGACGCCGGTCTCGGTGGCGAGGACCTGCTTTCCCTGCTGATCAACGACTTTCTGAGCGAAGACGATGGGCCGGGGCCCGATGGCGAGGCCGCGCTGCGGACGTTCCGGATCATCCAGGCGGCCTACGAATCCGCGCAGACCGGGCAGCCCGTCGACCTGACCTGACCACGGCACCACGGGGGCTTCTTTCCTTGCCAGGGAAAGAAGTCCCCGTTTTCGTGCGCCCGCGGAGGGTGTCCGGACCGCTCTACCAGAGTGAGGGATGTCGCCTGGTGGTGGCTCGCCTAGCCTGAATCGAGAATGAAGAGACCGGTCTGTGCTGGGAGAACCGGCGAACAGGTGGACTGACATCGTCGAAAGGTGGAGGCCGCGATGAGTGTTACGCAGGTGAAAATCGCGTTGAGCGGTGGGCCGGCCGAACTGGCGGCGGCGGAACGCAGTGTCCTGGCGTCCGCACTGGACCGCACGCTCAAGATCCGCCACGGCGCCGGCTACGAACATTTCGTGCACGGCGGGGAATTCCAGGCCGACATCGCGGTCTTCCGGTGGTCGCACCGCACGAAGATCGCCGAATAACCGCTTCGTTCTCTCCCTTCGAAAGGTTTCCATGACCGAGGCAATTTCCTTCGAGGAGCCGTGGGCGCGAATCGACAGGTTCGACCCGCCCGCGATATTCGACACCCTCCGCGAAGAACGGCCGCTCGCGAAGATGGTTTATCCGGACGGGCACGTCGGCTGGATCGTTTCCAGCTACGAGCTGGTGCGCGAGGTGCTCAGCGATCCGCGGTTCAGCCACAGCTGCGAGGTCGGCCACTTCCCGGTGACGCACCAGGGCCAGGTCATCCCGACCCACCCGCTGATCCCCGGCATGTTCATCCACATGGACCCGCCGGAGCACACCCGCTACCGCAAGCTGCTGACCGGTGAGTTCACCGTCCGCCGCACGAGCCGGCTCATCCCGCGCGTCGAGGCCGTGGCCGCCGAACAGATCGAGGTCATGCGCGCGAAGGGGGCGCCGGCCGACCTGGTGCACGACTTCGCCAAGCCGCTCGTCCTGCGGATGCTGGGCGAGCTGGTCGGCCTGCCCTACGCCGAGCGCGACCGGTACGTGCCCGCGGTGACGCTGCTGCACGACGCGGAAGCGGACCCGGCGGAGGCGGCGGAAGCCTACGGGCAGGCGCAGGCGTTCTTCGACGAGGTCATCGAGCGGCGGCGCCGGGAACCCCAGGACGACCTGATCAGCTCGCTGGTCAACGAGGACCTGACCCTGGAGGAGCTGCGCAACATCGTCACCCTCCTGCTGTTCGCGGGGTACGAGACCACCGAGGGCGCGCTCAGCGTCGGCACCTTCGCGCTGCTGCACCACACCGACCAGCTGGCGAAGCTGCGCGAGGAGCCCGCGAAGCTCGACGCGGCGATCGAGGAACTCCTCCGCTACATCACGGTGAACCAGTACCACACCTACCGGACCGCGCTGGAGGACCTGAAGCTCGACGGCGAGCTGATCAAGAAGGGTGACACGGTCACGGTGTCGCTGCCCGCCGCCAACCGCGACCCGGCCAAGTTCGGCTGTCCCGCGGAGCTGGACATCGAGCGCGACACCGCCGGGCACGTCGCCTTCGGGTTCGGCATCCACCAGTGCCTTGGCCAGAACCTCGCGCGCATCGAGCTGCGCGCCGGCTTCACGGCGTTGCTGCGGGAGTTCCCCGAGCTGCGCCTGGCCGTCCCGGCCGACGAGGTTCCGCTGCGGCTGAAGGGTTCCGTCTTCTCGGTGGAGAAGCTCCCGCTCGCCTGGTGAGCGTTCCTCCCCTCCGAACATGTCCGAAAGGATCTGCGGCACGGTGCGCACCGATCTCATCAAGCCACTTCACGTCGCACTCCTGGAGAACGCGACCCGTTTCGCCGACAAGGTCGCCTTCGCCGACGACCACCGGGCGGTCACCTACGGCGAGCTGGAGGCGCGCACGCGCCGGCTCGCCGGGCACCTGGCCGCCCTCGGCGTCCGGCACGGCGACCGGGTGGCGTTCTGCCTCGGCAACCGCGTGTCCACTGTGGAGAGTTACTACGCGGTGCTGCGCGCGGGGGCCGTCGGCGTCCCGCTCAACCCCGGCGCGGCGACGGCCGAGCTGCAGCACCCCCTGGCGGACAGCGGCGCGGTGGCCGTCATCACCGACGCCACACAGGCGGCGCGGCTCCGGTTCGCGCCGGAGGTCCAGCTGCTGGTGACGGGCGGCGACGTCCCGGCGGGTGCCCACGCCTACGACGAACTCGCGGTGACCGAACCGGCCGGGCCGGCGCCGGACGACCTCGAGCTCGACGAACCGGCGTGGATGTTCTACACGTCGGGGACGACCGGACGGCCCAAGGGTGTCCTGTCGACGCAGCGCAACGGCCTCTGGTCCGTCGCGTCCTGCTACGTGCCGTTCCCGGGACTGTCCGATGAGGACCGGGTGCTGTGGCCGCTGCCGCTGTTCCACAGCCTTTCGCACATCGCCTGCGTGCTGTCGGCCACCGTGGTCGGCGCCACCGTCCGGATCGCGGACGGCAGCTCCGCCGACGACGTCATCCGGCTGCTCCGCGCGGAGGAGACGACGTTCCTGGCCGGTGTGCCCACCACCTACCACCACCTGGTGCGGGCCGCGCGGCAGAGCGGGTTCTCCGCGCCGAGCCTGCGCGTCGGCCTGGCCGGGGGAGCGGTCCTCGGCGCCGGGCTGCGCAGCGAGTTCGAGGAAACCTTCGGCGTCCCGCTGATCGACGCCTACGGCAGCACGGAAACCTGCGGCGCCATCACCATGAACCCGCCCGGCGGCGCTCGCGTCGAGGGGTCCTGCGGCCGGCCCGTGCCGGGCGTCGGGGTGCGGATCGTCGACCCCGAGACCGGCCTCGACGTCCCCGCCGGCCGGGAGGGCGAGGTCTGGGTCAAGGGGCCGAACGTCATGGTCGGCTACCACAACAGCCCGGAGGCGACCGCCGCCGCGATGCGCGACGGCTGGTTCCGGACCGGCGACCTGGCCAGCCGCGACGACGCCGGCTACTTCACCATCCGCGGCCGGATCAAGGAGCTCGTCATCCGGGGCGGGGCGAACATCCACCCCGGCGAGATCGAGGCGGTCCTGCGCACGGCCGACGGCGTCGCCGACGTGGCGGTCGGCGGCGCGCCGCACGACACGCTCGGGGAGGTCCCGGTCGCGTACGTCATCCCGGGGCCGTCCGGGTTCGACCCGGCGGCGCTGATCGAGGCCTGCCGCGAGCAGCTGTCCGCGTACAAGGTGCCCGAGCGGATCCTCGAAGTCGCCCACATCCCGCGGACGGCGTCGGGCAAGATCCGGCGCGGCCTGCTGGCCGACGAGCCCGGCGAGGTGCGGTACACCGCCGCCGAGCGCGAGGAGGAGTCGCGGCAGGCCGACGAGGCCGTCGCCGCCGAGCTGCGGGCGCGACTGTCCGGTTTGGACGAACGCGCGCAGGCCGAGCTGCTGGAGGACCTCGTCCGCACCCAGGCGGCCGAGGTGCTGGGGCAGCCGGTACCGGCCGGGCGGGCGTTCCGCGACCTCGGCTTCACGTCGCTGGCCATCGTCGAGCTGCGCAACCGGCTGACCGAGCACAGCGGCCTGTGGCTGCCCGCCAGCGCCGTCTTCGACCACCCGACACCGGCGGCGCTGGCCGCCCGCCTCCGGGCCGAACTGCTCGGGCTCACCCAGGACCTCGCCGAGCCGGTGCCGGTGGCCGACCCGGACGAGCCGATCGCGATCGTCGGGATGGCGTGCCGGCTGCCCGGCGGCGTGGCTTCGCCCGAGGACCTGTGGCGGCTGGTGGCCGAGCGCGTCGACGCCGTCTCGGACTTCCCCGGCGACCGCGGCTGGGACCTCGACTCCCTGATCGACCCGGACCGGGAGCGCGCCGGGACGTCGTACGTCGGCCGGGGCGGGTTCCTGCACGACGCCGGGCAGTTCGACGCCGGCTTCTTCGGCATCTCGCCGCGCGAGGCCGTCGCGATGGACCCGCAGCAGCGGCTGCTGCTGGAGACCTCCTGGGAGGCCCTCGAGAGCGCCGGGGTCGACCCGGTCGCGTTGAAGGGCACCGACACCGGGGTGTTCTCCGGCCTGATGAACCAGGGCTACGGCGCCGGCGCGATCACGCCGGAACTCGAAGGGTTCGTCACCACCGGCGTCGCGTCGAGCGTGGCGTCCGGCCGGGTGTCGTACGTGCTGGGGCTGGAAGGCCCGGCGGTCACCGTCGACACGGCGTGCTCGTCGTCGCTGGTCGCGATGCACCTGGCCGCGCAGGCGCTGCGGCAGGGCGAGTGCTCGATGGCGCTCGCCGGCGGCGTCACGGTGATGGCGACGCCGGGGTCGTTCGTGGAGTTCTCCCGGCAGCGGGCCCTGGCGCCCGACGGCCGGTGCAAGGCGTTCGCGGCGGCGGCCGACGGGACCGGCTGGTCCGAAGGCGTGGGCGTGGTCGTCCTGGAGCGGCTGTCGGTGGCGCGGGAGCGGGGGCACCGGGTCCTCGCCGTGCTGCGGGGCAGCGCGGTCAACCAGGACGGTGCGTCCAACGGGCTCACCGCGCCGAACGGCCTGTCGCAGCAGCGGGTCATCCGCCGCGCGCTGGCCGCGGCCGCGCTGGCACCGTCCGATGTGGACGTCGTCGAGGCGCACGGGACCGGGACGACCCTCGGCGACCCGATCGAGGCGCAGGCCGTGCTGGCCACTTACGGCCAGGAGCGGGAGACGCCGTTGTGGCTGGGGTCGCTGAAGTCGAACATCGGCCACGCGCAGGCGGCGGCCGGTGTCGCGGGCGTGATCAAGATGGTGCAGGCGCTGCGGCACGAGGTCCTGCCCGCGACGCTGCATGTCGACAAACCGACTTCCGAGGTGGACTGGTCGGCCGGCGCGGTCTCGCTGCTGACCGAGCCCCAGGCGTGGCCGCGGACCGACCGTCCGCGCCGAGCCGGGGTGTCCTCATTCGGAGTCAGCGGCACCAACGCACACCTGATCATCGAAGAGGCCCCGCCCCAGGACCTCGTGAGTGAGAAACAGTGTTCTAACACTGTTTCTCACTCACGACCGAGCCGCGGCAGCGTGGTGCCGGTGGTGGTGTCGGCGCGGAGTGCGGCGGCGTTGGCCGGGCAGGCCGAGCGGCTGGCGGCGTTCCTCGAAGGGGACGTCTCGCTGACCGAGGTGGCCGGGGCGCTGGTGTCGCGACGCGCGGTGCTGGACGAGCGTGCGGTCGTCGTGGCCGGTTCGCGGGAGCAGGCCGTGGCCGGGCTGCGGTCGCTGGCTCCCCGCGGAACCGGGACGCCGGGCAAGGTCGTGTGGGTGTTCCCGGGGCAGGGGACGCAGTGGGCCGGGATGGGCCGTGAGCTGCTGGAAGAGTCGCCGGTGTTCGCCGAGCGGATCGCTGAGTGCGCGGCCGCGCTGGAGCCGTGGATCGACTGGTCGCTGCTGGACGTCCTGCGCGGTGACGGCGACCTGGACCGGGTCGACGTGCTGCAGCCCGCGTGTTTCGCGGTGATGGTCGGGCTGGCCGCGGTGTGGGAGTCCGTGGGCGTTCGCCCGGACGCCGTCGTCGGCCACTCGCAGGGCGAGATCGCCGCGGCCTGCGTTTCGGGTGCACTGTCCCTTGTGGACGCGGCGAAGGTGGTGGCCCTGCGCAGCCAGGCCATCGCGGCGCAGCTGTCCGGCCGCGGCGGGATGGCCTCGGTCGCCCTGGGCGAAGACGACGTCGTGTCGCGGCTGGTGGACGGGGTCGAGGTGGCCGCCGTCAACGGGCCCACCTCCGTGGTCATCGCCGGAGACGCCCACGCCCTCGACGAAACGCTGGAAGCGCTGTCCGCCGACGGGATCCGCGTGCGGCGGGTGGCGGTGGACTACGCGTCCCACACCCGGCACGTCGAAGACATCGAGGAGACCCTGGAAAAGGCCCTGGCCGGGATCACCGCGCAGGCCCCGATCGTGCCGTTCTACTCCACCGTCACGAGCGGGTGGGTTCGCGACGCCGGAGTCCTGGACGGCGGCTACTGGTACCGCAACCTGCGCAACCAGGTCCGGTTCGGGGCCGCCGCGTCGGCGCTGCTCGAGCAGGGCCACACGGTGTTCGTCGAGGTCAGCGCGCACCCGGTGACGGTCCAGCCGCTGAGCGAGCTCACCGACGCGGTCGTCACCGGGACGCTGCGGCGCGACGACGGCGGCCTGCGCCGCCTGCTGACCTCGATGGGCGAGGTGTTCACCGGCGGCGTCGACGTCGACTGGTCCGCGGTCGTGCCGGCGGCCGGCTGGGTCGACCTGCCGACCTACGCCTTCGACCACCAGCACTACTGGCTCGAACCCGCCGAACCGGCGTCGGCCGGCGACCCGCTCCTGGGCACGATCGTCAGCACGCCCGGCTCGGACCGCCTCACCGCGGTCACCCGGTGGACGCGCCGGGCGCACCCCTGGGCGGCGGACGGCCTGGTGCCGAACGCGGCGCTGGTCGAGGCGGCCATCCGGCTCGGCGACCTCGCCGCCACCCCGTTCCTCGCCGAACTGACCGTCGACACGCCGGTGCTGCTGCCGCAACGCGGTGGCCTGGACGTCCAGCTGATCGTCGGCGAGCCCGGCGAGCGGGGGCGGCCGATCGAGGTCTTCTCGCGCGAGGCCGACGAACCGTGGACGCGGCACGCCCACGGCACGCTTGCTCCCGCCGCCGCTGCGGCGCCTGGCCTGGCGGCGGCGGGAGACGCCATCGACGTGACCGTGGACGGCCTGCGCGACGCGGACCGCTACGGAATTCACCCCGCGCTGCTGGACGCCGCCGCCCGCACGGTCGTCGGCGACGGCCTGCTGCCGTCGGTCTGGACCGGAGTTTCCCTGCTGGCGTCCGGGGCCACGGCCGTCACCTGCACGCCGACGGCGACCGGCCTGCGGCTGACCGACCCGGCGGGACAGCCGGTGCTGACCGTCGAATCCGTGCGCGGGACGCCGTTCGAGGGTGCACAGCGCGCCACCGACGCGCTCTTCCACGTCGACTGGACGGAAATCCCGCTGCCCGCGGCCGAAGCCGCCTTCGAGACCCACGAAGCCACGTCGGTCGAATCGACGCTGGCCGCCCTTCAGCCGTGGCTGGCCGATCCCGGCGAGACCCCGCTGGTTGTCCTCACCGGGGACTGCGACGAGCCCGGTGCGGCCGAGATCTGGGGCCTGGTGCGCTCGGCGCAGTCCGAGCACCCGGGCCGGATCGTGCTGGCCGACCTCGACGACCGGTCCGTGCTGCCCGCCGTCGTGGCGACCGGCGAACCGCAGGTCAGGGTGCGCAACGGTGTCGCGTCGGTGCCCCGGCTGGCGCGGATCGCACCTCAGCGGGACGCGCGGCCGCTCGACCCCGAGGGCACCGTCCTGATCACCGGCGGCACCGGCACGCTCGGCGCGCTGACCGCCCGGCACCTCGTCACCGCGCACGGCGTCCGGCACCTCGTGCTGATCAGCCGCCGTGGTGCCGCACCCGAGCTGCGGGAAGAGCTGACCGCGCTGGGGGCGTCCGTCACCATCGCCGCCTGCGACGCGGCGGACCGGGCCCAGCTCGAAGCCGTCCTGCGGGCCATCCCGGCCGAGCACCCGCTCACCGCCGTCGTCCACACCGCCGGCGTGCTGGCCGACGGCGTCATCACCGAACTGACCCCGGACCGGATCGGCACCGCGCGGCGCCCGAAGGTGGACGCCGCCCGGCTGCTCGACGAGCTCACCCGGGACGCCGACCTCGCCGCGTTCGTGCTGTTCTCCTCGGCCGCCGGTGTGCTCGGCAACCCCGGCCAGGCCGGGTACGCGGCCGCCAACGCCGGGCTGGATGCGTTGGCGCGCAGGCGAAACAGCGAAGGCCGGCCCGCGGTTTCCATCGCCTGGGGCTACTGGTCGACGGTCAGCGGCATGACCGAGCACCTGGGTGCCGCCGACCTGCGGCGCAACCAGCGGATCGGCATGTCCGGCCTCGACGCCGGGGAAGGCATGGCCCTGCTCGACGCCGCCATCGGCACCGGCGGCGCCCTGGTGGCGGCCAGGTTCGACGTCGCCGCGCTGCGGGCGACGGCGAAGTCCGGTGGCCCGGTGCCGCCGCTGCTGCGCGGCCTGGCCCCGCTGCCGCGCCGGACCGCGGCCAGGACGGCGTCGCTCACGGAACGCCTCGCCGGGCTCGGCGAGGCCGAGCAGACCGAGACCCTGCTGGACCTGGTGCGTCGGCACGCAGCCGAGGTGCTCGGCCATTCCGGTGCCGAGTCCGTCCACACGGGACGGACGTTCAAGGACGCCGGGTTCGACTCGCTGACCGCGGTCGAGCTGCGGAACCGCCTCGCGGCCGCGACCGGGCTCACGCTGTCCCCGGCGATGATCTTCGACTACCCGAAGCCGCCGGCGCTCGCGGACCACCTGCGGACCAAGCTCGTCGGCGAAAGCGCCTCGCGGCCGGCCGAAATCGGCACCGCCGCGGCGGTCGACGAGCCGATCGCCATCGTGTCGATGGCGTGCCGCTTCCCCGGTGGCGTGCACAGCCCCGAGGACCTGTGGCGGCTGGTCGCCGACGGCGTCGACGCCGTCACCGAGTTCCCCGCCGACCGCGGCTGGGACACCGACCGGCTCTACAACGCGGACCCCGACCACGAAGGCACCACCTACGTCCGGCACGGCGCCTTCCTCGACGACGCCGCCGGGTTCGACGCCGCCTTCTTCGGCATCTCGCCGAACGAGGCCCTCGCGATGGACCCGCAGCAGCGGCTGCTGCTGGAGACGTCCTGGGAGCTGTTCGAACGCGCCGCGATCGACCCGACGACCCTGCACGGGCAGGACATCGGCGTCTTCGCCGGCGTCAACAGCCACGACTACAGCATGCGGATGCACCGGGCGGCCGGCGTCGAAGGCTTCCGGCTCACCGGCGGCTCGGCGAGCGTCCTCTCCGGCCGCGTCGCCTACCACTACGGCGTCGAAGGCCCGGCCGTCACGGTCGACACGGCGTGCTCGTCTTCGCTGGTCGCGCTGCACATGGCGGTCCAGGCGCTGCAGCGCGGCGAGTGCTCGATGGCGCTCGCGGGCGGCGTGATGGTGATGGGCACGGTCGAGACGTTCGTCGAGTTCTCGCGGCAGCGCGGGCTGGCCCCCGACGGCCGCTGCAAGGCGTTCGCCGACGGCGCCGACGGCACCGGCTGGTCCGAAGGCGTCGGGCTGCTGCTGGTGGAGCGGCTGTCCGAGGCGCGGCGGCGGGGGCACCAGGTGCTGGCCGTGGTCCGCGGGTCGGCGGTCAACTCCGACGGCGCGTCGAACGGCCTGACCGCCCCGAACGGCCCGTCCCAGCAGCGCGTGATCCGCAAGGCGCTGGCCGCCGCCGGACTGTCCACTTCGGACGTCGACGCGGTGGAGGCGCACGGGACCGGCACGACCCTCGGCGACCCGATCGAGGCCGAGGCCCTGCTGGCCACCTACGGCCAGGACCGCGAGCAGCCGCTGTGGCTCGGGTCGGTGAAGTCGAACCTCGGGCACACGCAGGCCGCGGCGGGTGTCGCGGGCGTGATCAAGATGGTCATGGCCATGCGCCACGGCGTCCTGCCGCGGACGCTGCACGTCGACCGGCCGTCGTCCCACGTGGACTGGTCCGCCGGTGCGGTCGAGCTGCTGACCGAGGCCCGCGACTGGCCGGTCAACGGCCACCCGCGGCGGGCGGGCGTGTCGTCGTTCGGCATCGGTGGCACCAATGCGCACGTCGTCATCGAAGAGGTTCCCCAGCCGGTCGTGACGCCGGAGCCGGCGAAGGCCGAGTTCCTCGTGCCGGTGCTCCTCGCCGCGCGTTCGGCGGCCGGACTGCGCGGGCAGGCCACGCGGCTCGCCGACTTCCTCGGCGGGGACGTGCGCGTCCCCGACGTCGCCCACGCCCTGGCCACGACCCGGGCGCAGCTCGACCACCGGGCCGTCGTCCTGGCTTCCGACCGTGAGCAGCTCCGCAGCGATCTCGCCGGGTTCGGCCCCGGCGTCGTGTCCGGGACGCCGGTCGACGGCAAGCTGGCCGTCCTGTTCACCGGTCAGGGCAGCCAGTGGGCCGGCATGGGCCGCGAGCTCGCCGAGACCTTCCCCGTCTTCCGCGACGCCTTCGAGGCCGCGTGCGAAGCCGTGGACGCGCACCTGGACGGACGTCCGCTGCGCGAGGTCGTGTTCGGCGACAGCGAGCTGCTGGACCAGACGATGTACACCCAGGGCGCGCTGTTCGCCGTGGAGACCGCGCTGTTCCGGCTCTTCGAGTCCTGGGGCGTCCGGCCGGACCTGCTGGCCGGCCACTCGATCGGCGAACTCGCCGCCGCGCACGTGTCCGGCGTGCTGGACCTGGCCGAAGCGGGCGAACTGGCCGCCGCGCGCGGCCGGCTGATGCAGAACCTGCCCGCGGGCGGCGCGATGGTGGCCGTCCAGGCGACCGAGGACGAGGTCGCGCCCCTGCTCGGGGACGCCGTCTGCGTGGCCGCGGTCAACGGCCCGGACTCGGTGGTGCTCTCCGGCGCCGAGGACGCCGTGCTCGCCGCCGCGGCCGAACTGGCGGACCGTGGCCGCAAGACCAAGCGGCTGACCGTCAGCCACGCCTTCCACTCGCCGCTGATGGAACCGATGCTCGAGGAGTTCCGCGCGGTCGCGCAGCGCCTGACGTACCGGGCCGGTTCGGTGCCCGTCGTCTCGACCCTGACCGGGGAGATCGCGGCCCTCGACACGCCGGGCTACTGGGTCGGCCAGGTGCGCAACGCCGTGCGGTTCAGCGACGCCGTCACCGCGCTGAGCGGCCAGGGCGCGACGACGTTCGTCGAGTTCGGCCCGGGCGGGGCCCTCGCGGCGATGGCGCTCGGCACGCTCGGCGGCTCGGAGCAGAGCTGCGTCGCCACCCTGCGCAAGAACGGCGCCGAGGTCCACGACGTCCTCACCGCGCTCGCGGAACTGCACGTGCGCGGGGTCGCCGTGGACTGGACCGCGGTGCTCGACGAGCCGGGTGCGGCGGTCGGGACCGTGCTGCCCACCTACGCGTTCCAGCACCAGCGGTTCTGGATCGACACCGACGAGACGCTGGAAGCCGCCCCGGCGCCCGAGCCGATCGCCGCCCGGCCGGTCGAGGACGTCCTGGAACTGGTCCGGGAGAGCGCCGCCGTGGTGCTCGGGCACCGGGACGCGGAGGCGTTCGACCTCGACCGGTCCTTCAAGGACCACGGGTTCGACTCGCTCAGCGCGATCAAGCTGCGCAACCGCCTGCGCGACTTCACCGGCGTGGACCTGCCCAGCACGCTGATCTTCGACTACCCGAACCCGGCCGTCCTCGCCGACCACCTGCGGGCCGAGCTCTCCGGCGAGCGCCCGGCGGCGCCGGTGACGGTGACGCGGGACGTCTCCGACGAGCCGATCGCGATCGTCGGCATAAGCACCCGCCTGCCGGGCGGCGCGGACAGCCCGGAAGAGCTGTGGAGCCTCGTCGCGGAAGGCCGGGACGCCATCACCGGGTTCCCCGTCGACCGCGGCTGGGACCTCGACGGCCTGTACCACCCGGACCCGGCCCACGCCGGGACGAGCTACACGCGGTCGGGCGGCTTCCTGCACGACGCGGCGCAGTTCGACGCCGGGCTCTTCGGCATCTCGCCGCGCGAAGCCCTGGCGATGGACCCGCAGCAGCGGCTGCTGCTGGAGACGTCGTGGGAGGCCCTCGAACGCGCGGGTGTCGACCCGCTGTCCGCGCGCGGCACCGACGTCGGCGTCTTCACCGGGATCGTCCACCACGACTACGTGACGCGGCTGCGCGAAGTGCCCGAAGACGTGCAGGGCTACACGATGACCGGCACCGCTTCGAGCGTGGCGTCCGGCCGGGTGGCGTACGTCTTCGGCTTCGAGGGGCCCGCGGTCACCGTGGACACGGCGTGCTCGTCGTCGCTGGTGGCCATCCACCTGGCGGCGCAGGCGCTGCGGCAGGGCGAGTGCTCGATGGCGCTGGCCGGCGGCGCGACCGTGATGGCCAGTCCGGACGCCTTCCTGGAGTTCTCCCGCCAGCGCGGCCTGTCCGCCGACGGCCGGTGCAAGGCGTACGCGGAGGGCGCCGACGGCACGGGCTGGGCCGAGGGTGTCGGTGTCGTCGTCCTCGAACGGCTTTCGGTGGCGCAGGAGCGTGGTCACCGGGTGCTGGCCGTGCTGCGGGGTTCCGCGGTGAACCAGGACGGTGCGTCGAACGGCCTGACCGCGCCGAACGGGCCGTCGCAGCAGCGGGTGATCCGCGGCGCGCTGGCTTCGGCCGGGCTGGCACCGTCCGATGTGGACGTCGTGGAAGGGCACGGGACCGGGACCGCGCTGGGCGACCCGATCGAGGTCCAGGCGCTGCTCGCCACCTACGGGCAGGAGCGGGAGCAGCCGCTGTGGCTCGGCTCGCTGAAGTCGAACATCGGGCACACGCAGGCCGCCGCCGGGGTGGTGGGCGTGATCAAGATGGTGATGGCCATGCGCCACGGCGTCATGCCGGCCACGCTGCACGCCGACGAGCGCACCAGCCAGGTGGACTGGGCCGCCGGCGCGATCGAGGTCCTGACCGAGGCTCGCGAGTGGCCGCGCAACGACCGTCCGCGCCGCGCGGGCGTCTCCTCCTTCGGCGCCAGCGGCACCAACGCCCACCTGATCATCGAGGAGGCCCCGCCGCAGGACGTCGTGAGTGGTAAGGAGGGTTAAAAATACGCAGAACAAAAACAACACCGGGTGGTGAGGCGGGTGGTGTACGAACCCACGGGGGCGGGGAAGGGC